>JAAUSO010000079.1 GCA_012033205.1 Richelia sp. SL_2_1
CCTTGACAAACCGTCAGTATTCGTGTACGTAATCGGCAATTTCTTGCAATTTGTAAGGCAGCTGATCGCGATCGGATTTTATTTTTGCTCATAGTATTATCCGCTAATTATAATTACTCTAATATTTGTGACGAAAGACAAAGCATAACTTTGGATAACTATAGCAATTCGACGCTGAATCCTAAAGTTAAAAAACGCTTTTTTAAAAATACCAAGCCTATTGATCTCAACTTGTGATGTTTTTAGCTACTACTGCAAAACTCTTAATATTTTGCAACATTTTTTCCATCAAGTCATAAGTAATTAGGCTTGCATTATTTACATAATTACTCGTGAGTTATATAAACCCTGACTCTTCCCTCTTCCCTCCCCCCAACGAAATATTTAATTTATTTTGCACAAGTACTTATTACAAAAAGATAGAAACATATTTTTATGACTATATAAATGTTATTTTGTCAAGCCTGAATTTAAAGATTAATCAATACAATTCAAAGTTTCAGAAAATTTTCTCAATATTAAGAAATGTATCAATCAGCGATAGATAAATACATAGAGGTGATATGTGATATGCAATCAAATAGGATTGTTGAACATCGGCACTCAGAAGGGATTATTTTCAAAATAAAACTTTAATCAGGATATAATTTTGGATATAAATTTTTCCGGTAGTACAAAATTGTAGGAGAATGAGATTAACTCAATCAATACCAAATTTGATCATCAACGTTATTAAAGGAGAACTATAAAAACTTGCCGTCATAACATAACTATAAAAAACATCTAGTTTGTGTTGGTTGTTGGCAGATTGCTGAGCTAACTACAGATAATAAAGCCACAAAAGTCCTTTATTTACTTCTGACAAGCATCTGACTAAGATGGTAGTCGAGATGTTATGTAAAAATTAGGTTGCTTTTGGATTTGATAAAAAGCAATTACGAACAGGATAATTTAGCATATCCTAATTAAAGTTGATGATGTGCTTAGTAGCTAAAGTAAAAACTTTGGGTACATCTAACTTTTTTTGGTTTAACAACTGAAAATATTAATTTTTGACATTGAGGTTAACCATGAGGTATCGCGCTTTAATAGTTGGATTAATGGCTGTAGTGTTGGGCTTATTAACAGCTTGCAGCCAATCAGATATAGCTAGTGGTAGTAATCCGAGAGAAATACTTACCTATGAACAGATTAGAGGTACTGGCTTAGCTAACAAATGTCCTTTACTTTCAGAGACAAGCCGTGGTTCTGTCGCCATCAATCCAAACCAGTCTTACGTAATCAAAGAACTTTGCATGGAACCTACCAGTTTCTTTGTTAAAGAAGAACCAGTTAACAAAAGGCAAGAAGCTGAATTTGTTGGTGCGAAAATGTTGACTCGTAAAACTTCATCTCTCGACCAAATTCAAGGTGATTTGAAAGTTAATCCAGATGGTAGCTTAACTTTTGAGGAAAAAGATGGACTTGACTTCCAAGCCATTACCGTACTGCTTCCAGGTGGAGAACAAGTTCCGTTCTTATTTACTGTGAAAAATTTGGTTGCTCAAAGCCAGCCTAATTTAACCAGCATTAATACTTCAACCGATTTTGAAGGAACTTTCAAGGTTCCTTCTTACCGTGGTGCAACTTTCTTAGATCCTAAAGGTCGCGGTGTTGCAAGTGGTTATGATAATGCAATTGCCCTACCTTCCCAAGCAGATAAAGAAGAACTCAGACGTGCCAACGTTAAGAGTGTTGAAGGTGGTAGCGGTAAGATTTCTTTGAATGTAGCCAAAGTTGATAGTGAAAGTGGTGAAATTGCTGGTACTTTTGTCAGCGAACAGCCTTCAGATACTGATTTGGGTGCTGGTGAACCCCTGGAAGTGAAAGTTCGCGGCTTATTTTACGCTCGCGTTGAACCAGTGTCATAGGATGTTTGAATCTGCTGTATCAGTTTATCAAACTCGACTGATGTGAATCACTGATTTATGGAATTAATATTCAATTAATTTAGAGGGCTTATAGCCCTTTTTTTTATGCATTGAGAACTTATCTGAATATAGATATTTGACAGTAAAAATAAGGATTTTGGCATAAGTATTTTCTCTGAAAAGCGATATTTTTTTAGTTACTTAATTGTTTTGTAATATTTTTTGATCGACAATTTAGCTAATTTTTCAAAACCTGAATTACGTAATAATTCGGTTACATTATCCTGCTATTTTTGTATAATTTTATATATGTAGCACCTCCAGCTACAAAATTAAAAAGCTGAAAAATTGCTTTTGTTATGAACCAATACTTTTTAGATAGATTGGATTTTAATCAACTATTAATCGATGATTTTCATAAAAATGCACTCTCTGTGTCATGGGAGCTTTTGGGTTAATCAGAGTGAACCTTTCCTAATGCTTCAAACAAATTAGCTGTTGCTCAGGTTGCTCCCATCTAATCAGTATGCTGCTTTAAAGCCTTCCCGTTCATAGTCTCATAGTCATCCGTTATTCATACTCGATAACGGAAGAATATGTTTGTCTGAATTTTACGTATAAGTACTTAGACTAAGTGCATTACCAGGAACAATATTCTTTTTTACCCATCATCAAGGTGCCATGCCTACTACCTTACTTAATAAAGAACTGAAGCACGAAATTTGGCAGTTATTGCGAGAATACGAGCAATCTCAGTCTGCTGATGTTCGCAATCAACTGGTAAAACTTAATTTTGGACTTGTCAGAAAGGAGGCTTACTATTGGATAAATCAATGCCACGAAAGCTATGAAGATTTACTTCAGGTCGGGTGTTTGGGTTTAATTCGTGCTATTGAAAGATTTGACATTTCTAAAGGTCATGCCTTTAGTTCTTTTGCGATTCCTTATATTCGCGGTGAAATTCAGCATTATCTGCGAGATAAAGGTGTAACTGTTCGGATTCCTCGACGTTGGTTGGCAATTCAGCAGCAGGCGATTGGTGTTTCTCGTTGTTTGCGGGAGCAATATAATCGTCAGCCGACGGATTCTGAAGTAGCCGCAGCCTTGTCTATTTCCCTGGAAGAATGGCAGGAAATTAAACTAGCTTGGCTAAACCGCGCTCCTTTGAGCTTAGACGTACCTGCATATGATGGTGAAGAAGATTCGGCAAGTTTAGCGGAAATGGTTCCCGATCATCGTTATCGGAGTTTTCAACTAGCCCAAGAAGATCAGTTACGCTTACAACAAGCATTGCTTCAGTTAGAAAATCGTACCCGTCAAGTTTTGGAATTTGTGTTTTTGCAGGATTTAACCCAAAAGCAAGTAGCCGAAAAACTTGGTATTAGCGTCGTCACAGTTTCTCGTCGAGTCAAAAAAGGGCTTAATTCCCTCAAGCACCTGATGGTTACGGCAGAAGATTAGCAAGCCCCGTAATTTTTGAAATCTTTTTATAAAAAATACAGGTAATGTATCTAACAATCATTGACATGAAAAAAATTAGGTTATAACTGGAACAGATTTCACTTTTGATACATATTTCAAAAGCTAGATTTCAAATATTCCAAATTTTTCCAATAGCTCCATGAGTTTGGCTAATGGGTAGACATTTAACAATCACAATTGCATCTATATTAGCTTTGGCGATCGCCGGATGTTCTGGTGAAGAGGAACAACAAACTGTTGAACCGACCCCCACCACAACAACAGAAAACGACCAAAGCGAGAAACCGAAACCTTTTGAAGACCCTGTGGTGCCTGGGAAAACAGATAGAGTTGTTGCTCAGGCTCCTTCGACTTTAATTCAAACCACTAATCCTACAGAACGAGTAGGAATAGTCGCCAAAGGACGTACCGACCCCTTTGACGACATTATTTCTCCTGTCATTACTCGTACAAATACAGCTAGTAATAATACTGTCAGTAATAATCAACAAAGAACTGTCCCAGCGTTGCCTCCTTTACCAACATCCAGTAGAAATACTGCATCAATACAGCGAGGCAAGAGAAGTGCGGTGATTTCCGCGACTGCTCAAGGAAGCCGAAGCGGTAATTATGCAGCGACTCAAGGAAGCAGAAGCGGTAATTCTGCATCTGCTCAAGGAAGCCAGAGACGGAATACTAGGGTAAATTCTAATTCAGCCAGGGTAAATTCAACACAAATACCGAAGCAAGCGGCTAAGAAACCCAATTCTGGGCGTACTATAACTCCAACTGCGGTTATACCTACAGTAATGCCTGGGGTGATACCACAACCAGATTTGGCATCTGTATTACCACCACCACCGCAACCAACATTAGCTCAAGCTGTTTTAGTTTCAGGGGTAGTTCAAGTTGGCAGTCAACCCCAAGCCATCATTAAAGTACCTACAGAACCTACTAGTCGGTATGTTCAAGCAGGGCAAAGATTAGCGAGTGGACTGCTTGTGAAAAGAATTGAAATGAATGAAGGTTCCGAACCGATTGTTATTCTGGAACAATATGGTATTGAAGTAGCGAGAATGGTAGGAGAAGCAGCTATGGGAGCAGTCGAACCAACTACGGCTTCTACGTCCAATCCTGTTTCGACATTACCATCGTTACCAAAATCTGCATCTGTCGGAGCTTCTTAAGATATGGAAACAAGGGAAAAGATTGTGATACCGGGCTTATCTTTGACGGTTTACCGCGAGATTGCCGCTCATTTGCGTTCTGTAGAAGGAATAGAAGTGGGATTAATCGAACAAACTTCCCAAGAGTTTGATTACAACCAAAGCCAAGTCGGTGGTTTGTGGATTGATTACACATCAAACTCTAGTCCCCAAGCTAGACAATGGGCAAAACAAATCCTAGCTTATTATCAACATCGCTATGATGTTTGATCGTAAACAGCTTTTTCCAGTTAATTAAAGCTAATTTTTAACCGTTACTAGTACTTGATGTCATTAGTTATGATGGCTTAATTAATATAAAGTTACTAGTAGTCGGATTTTACCAGAAATCTTGTAGAGACGTTATATATAAGGTCTCTACATTACGTCGGTAGACAAACAAAACCAATCAAAACTAATGAAAAGGACTACTAGTAGTCAATTGCATTAGTTTTGATGGGTTTGTAGTTGCGATTTATCGCTCAAATCAAGGGCTGAAGCCCAACTACAAACATTTAAATTTAATGAAATAGACTACTAGCCCCTCTTCTATTTGTAGGAGAGGGGATTTAATTTGATAACAATGAACTACGTGAGTACCCCCCCCGAAGGGGAAGTAAATTACGACACAATCACAGAAGTCGGGTTTTTCCAATATAAATATCCGTAACATCATAAAATCTCATAAAAACCCAACTTCTTACTCCAGGAAAAATTAAGGTTTTACAGCTTCTTTTCGTCTCTAATCCAGTAATCGAGGATTCACCATCGAACTCACGTTAAACTGCTAAAAGCTTTCTTAATCGAAATTTAAATTAACCGCGATGATTATAATGTTCTATACCTAAAGCCTGGACAAAATTGTGTTTTAATCAAAAAAACAATTTATATGATGCAATTGCAAATTTAGTGCGGTAAACTTGCAAGCAAGATAATGCAAATAATACTAAGGCTGCTAGGGGTTTTAGTCATCACTCACCATGGAACAGTGGCAATTTCTGATACAAAAAGAAGGTTCGCGTACTTGGCATCCTTTGCTGAAGCCAAGGATAGAGGTTATATCTGGTCGGTATCGAGTCGTTGCTCGTTCTCACCGTAGTAATACTGATATCGATGTGAAGGTAACTCACACTTCCTTATCCGAGCTTCCACCGAAACAACGTATTCACAAACGCAGACGACGCACTAATTCAGAAGGCTTAACGGCTGTAATTCCTTTTACTTATCTCCAATCGGGAATTTGGGAATTACAATGTTCTGGGGATGTAATGTCAGAACTTCTTGGTGCATCTTGGCAATATACTGTCACTTTGGTGGTTGTACCTTCTCCTGTTGAGCAAAAATAGTTTCACCACAAAATTCTTTAAAAAATTCTTCTCAAAGCGTTGAGAAGCAGTCTAAACCTAGTCAGGAAGAGATACCGACAAATCAAGTTAAATCAAAACTAAAAAATCTTGAATTTAGCTCTTCTTCGTCTAAGAATTTCATCTCTTCTATTTCTGTAGAACCTGTTAAAAATCAAAATCTTAATCCTAGTAGTCGTCAAACAATCTCAACTCCTGCTAAAACGGTTAAACCTTCGGAGCAAGTCCCCACGGATAAACCACCTGAAAAATTACCAGAGTCGCTCAAAGCTGCTTCAGATAAACAAAAAACTGCGAGTAAAACCGTTACGCGAAAACTACGGGATTCTATTAAAGCAGCACCACATAAAGTTACTAATACTTCATCCGTTCCCAAAACAACACAAAAGCCCAAATCCTCAGAACAATCATTAACTGCACAAAATAAAGATTTTAGGGAAAAATCTGCTCAAAAAGAAAATTTAGCAATCATCGAGCAAACTAACAGTCCCCTCAGAGTTAAGGGAGATACAGCAGAACAGATATTACACAACTTGATAGAATTAGCTTTACCTGCTCGAGAAACTCTCCTTACTGATGAAACTGTTGAAGATATTACAATCGCACCACCTTTACCATTATTGCTAAATCTAGATCAAACTAATTACGTTGCAGCTTGGGGAGAAAGTATTCATATTCAAGGGCTTGTACAACTCAAACAAACAAACCAGCAAATTAACCTAATAATACATCCCGAAGTCCGAATTGAATTGCGATCGCACAAAATTCTGAGTTATTACAATCTAGTTGTCAACCCAATTCTAATAAAACTCTACCATTTGCCATCGCATCTTCAATTGAGATTCCTTCAATTTCTTCTAAGTTAATTCTCGGAGAAGTTAAATTATATGGCGCACTTACAAGTGACGGGTTTGTCGAATTACTCGCGAGTCAGTCATTTACAATTACGGCAGATATTACTGAATTATTAGCAATTACGCTAGCTAATCCTAAAGGTGAATTGGTTCTTTACAGTAATTACACGGAGGAATTATCTCAAATAAATAATCCGTCTCAAACCTTAGAACCGGCGATGTCTCTGGATTTAGAACTGTTCAATTTGGTAAAAACCGCCAAACCAAAACCATCTGCAATCGGTGTACCATCAAAGAAAAAATCTTTACCACCCCTTATAGAGCCTCGTAAAGGCAGCAAACGAGTTGTAACCCATTGGCTTAAATTACCAAATGTCCCTGGTTATCAAGAAAAAATTGATCAATATATAAATAACGGTTATATCGAAACTGTCTCTGGTTCAAATATTACAGGTACTAGTTTTCCTTATTTACGCAAATCAAAATCAGTACCTTCCTCTAATGAGGAAGTAGAATCTGAGGTTTCTGTTGTTGAAGAATCAACATACCTTGATGTTGCTGACAATCAAAGTACAGTTGAAAGTTTAGTTCAAGCTGACAGTAGTAATTTAGCGGAATTGCTCATCGAACCACAAAAAAACGATAATTCCTTGGAATTTGAACAACCAATTACACCCCGCAAATCGGAATATATTGCAGCGGAAATCTCCAACACGTCTCCTTTAATTCGACAATGGATGCTTTCTCAAGGATATGCTCTACCTGAACCGATTAATGTAGAATACGAAGACTACGAGATTGAAACGCAAAACAATCAAAACATACCCGATCAACAGATTTCAACAGTTAAAACTGATAATCAAGATCAAAAGGTAACTACAAATCTTTCTTCCTCAATAAATATACACTCAACACCATCGCCTTATTTTTCGATTTCATCTGCTTCTGGATGGGAAATCAGTCAAATTGCTACGCCACCAACTCAAATAGCTCAGGAAATAGTAGTAGATGATACAGATGTTTTCACAGATAGTATCTCCGATGCACAGAATTCACCGATAGAGCAACCGATAGAGCAACCGATAGAGCAAATTAAAAAATCTTCAGCCTTCTCCCTTACCATAAATACCCAAAAAATAGAAGAGTTACCGATTCCTCAACTGTACGTACCACAAGGTGAACTGATTTCGGGTAAATCCCTTAACGTGCGAGTGCGCCTACCAGAAGGAAACTCCCATCTTGCCGTCAAATTATGGTTAGAAGATTGTCAGACAAGGCATTTACTTGACACTCCTCATTTACTAACCAATTTAACACCTAACAAAAACGGAGAATTGGAAGTAATAACTAAATTAAATATTCCTTTTGGCTGTATAGAAATTCGCATAGAAGCAATCGCGATTAATACAACTACCCAGCAAGAAAGCCATAAATTAACGATTCAGCGTACCGTAGTACCTCCGGATTTGCCCAATATTCAAATTGATGCCATTCTGGGAATGTAAAAGCCTCCAACTGTTAACTGTTAACTGATAACTGATAACTGTTAAAAGGCTTTGTGTTAAAAATATGTACGATTTTGCTTTCAGACGGTACAATTTGCAGTAAGCTCGTGTTGAATTGTAATCTGATTTAATCGGAGGTTTAACTATGGCTGCTTCTTTTTTGCCATCCGTTCTCGTTCCTTTAACTGGTCTTGTTTTTCCAGCTGTAGCAATGGCATTTATGTTGTTGTACATGGAACGCGATGATATCGGTTAAATTTCAACGTTAGATAAGTCGGCAGGATATTCCAAATCCTCGATTACTGAATCCCTATGAAAAGAAGCTGTAAAACTTTAACTTTTCGTGGGGTGAGAAGTCGGGTTTTGATCAGATTCTCTGTTAGTACAGATATTTATCCTAAAAACCCGACTTCTTAGAGATAACTGATAACTGATAAAACCGCCCATCTACAAAAGACAGGCGGTTTTAAAATAAAAATTTCTAATCAAATATTAGAAAATTCCAGAAAAATCGCAATTTTTCTAAAAGGTTCAAAGTTTTTTCTCATAGCCTCAAAGCTCTAGTTCCCAGGCTGAGACTAGGAACTAGAAGTTTTCGGTTCTTGTTTAAATCGAAGAACCGAGTCCAGCATAGGCTCCATAAAAGAAAATACCTAAAACAGTGATTATCCCTAATCCTGCCACTGTAGCAACAATCCACAAAGGAATTCTTCCGCTTCCAGACATAATACTTACCTCCTTAATTGCAATGTTCGGTCAAATTAATTTTGGATTTTGAATTTACGATTGTGGATTTATTCAATAGTTGAAACCCTTCGTAAATAGATTAATCCCACTTCGGTAACTTAGTTAAAGAAGTAACTAGAAAATAGAATCCCTAAAACAAAAACTAGTAAAAGTCCAAGAAAAAGGGATGTCCGATTTAACTCTACCGGCTGATTATTGGGATTAGTATTTCTTTCCATGAAAAACTCCTAACGTTGAATAAATTGCATCGCTGCAATGGCACCTAAAAAGAAAACAGTTGGTACTGCTAAAGTATGAACCGCGAGCCATCTAACGGTAAAAATGGGATATTGTACTGGTTGGTTGATGTTATTTGAACTTGTCATAATTAAAAACTACTTTCCGATAAATTCGTCAACTTGTTTTTGGCTTCAAAACGATTGTTTACAAGTGGCACTTCTTGCCTTTCTTGGGTGTAGTAAGTATCTGGGCGGGGAGTCCCAAATGCATCGTATGCTAATCCGGTGCTAACAAACAACCACCCAGCAATAAACAATGCTGGAATAGTGATACTGTGAATCACCCAATAACGGATGCTAGTAATAATGTCTGAAAACGGACGTTCTCCGGTAGTTCCACTCATTTGTCTACTTACCTATCAAAAATACGGCTAAATGACTGATGTGTTTATTATCCTACAAAGTTAAGAAAGAGTTACAAGTTGCAACATATTCTCATAATTAAAGGTGAGATCGAAGATCATCACAGAAGTCGGGTTTTTACGATAAATATCCGTAACACCAGAAAAAAGTGATCGAAACCCGACTTCTTACCCCACGAAAAATTAAGGCTTTACAGCTTTTTTGTTCGGGATTCAGTAATCGAGGATTCACCATCGAATTCACGTTAATTGAGGATAGATATTTTGACGCTGAATTTACGAGCAAAAAATTATTTTAAGCTGATTGATGACTCCGTAGACGGTGCAATATCAGGCTGGTACTTCAATAAAAAACCACGATCTCCGATTACAAATCCTTTCTTTGGGGATAAGAAAACTATTTTGTAAAAATTTGTTGCAACATCTTCAACATCGCGATCTTTTTCCCAAGTTAGCCCTCCGTCGGTGCTGCGGAGTAAATTAGCGCTACCCCCACTAACCCAAATTTCCGATGGAGTTCGGTAAGCTAAATCGAGCAACCCCCAACTTGTGGACAATTCTGGATATTGAGCCTCAAGCCATTGTTCCGAATCATTCGGTTCACTAAATTGTATTTGTCCACCCCGTGCTAACATCCACATCTGTCCATTTTGAGCAAAGCCCATATTTTCTACTTTGCGAGAACTATTGCGGTTGTGCTGAACCCAAGCATTTTGTCCGGGTTCCCAAGTGGAATAAAAGTTACCTTTACCAGAAACTGCAATATATCTACCATCCTCGGAACGTTCAATATTACGTACAACTCCAACAGATTCGGCGACTTGGGCTTTCCAGTTTTTGCCCCCATCAGTAGTTTTGTATATTGCTCCGACATCGGTAGCCATTTCGGCGGTATTTTCACCCAAAGCCACAATTGAGACGGGATTACCGGGTAATTTTTCGCTCAAAGGAATGCTTGACCAAGTTTTACCTTCATCATTAGTGTGTAGCAATGTAGAAGGTTCCACAGCTATCCAGCCTTCACTCCCAGCAAAATCAATTGCATTAAAACGGTAGTTTTCATCACCCAACTCCAAAGTGATCGGCTTCCATGTTTCACCACCATCTTGGGTTTCCAAAAGAGCAGCCTTACCACCAACGATAAAACCGTGATTGGGGTTGTCGGTAAAAGCAATATCGAATAGTTTGGCATCAGTAGGTATAGAAATTGGCTCCCAAGGGTTGTAACTCATGGAAGGAACATTACTACAACCGACACACATTAGGGCGATCGCCAACAATGCCAGTATTTTTTTGCTAATTTTCAAAGTTGATAACATTTTTATCAGTTCTATCAGTTAACTTTTTGTTAATTTTCTTAATTTTTGTATTGAAAGCTTTAGTGATTGTAGGTGGGTTATGTGCCCACCATTACAAACATGGCTCCTTATTTTAAGCCATAGAGACTGATAAAAAACAAGAAACCAAGAGCCAAAGCACCAAAAATCAAGATATTTTTTTGACCGGGTGTCAATTTATTAACGCCAAATCCATAACCAAGATTTTCCGAAAAGCCGGAAGCAGTCCCGGCAGGACCAACATTTTCAAAAGCTTTCTTTTTCGCCGTACAAACCGGACAGCGCCAGGTTATGGGCAAATCCGCAAAAGCAGTACCTGCGGGAATGTTATGACTATCATCCCCTTTTTCTGGTTCGTAGACGTAACCGCAGGCACGACACTCATAGCGGTCTAGCTCAGTATTTTCAACAACTTGTTCGCTCATGATGCCAGACAAGGCAAAGCTTAAATATACGTTAAAAATTATGACACAATTGTCAGATATTTCTATGAAAAGCGAAAACTAATCAAATCCCTATCGGTGTCGATTTCACAGGTTTTAAAACGCTCAAATCGATATAATGTAAAAGAAAATTACGATGTTTATTTCGTCAATAACGGATTTGTACTTATTGTGTTTGTCCTCTCCGGTTACGAATATCTTTTAGGCTTTTTAATAGTGTGCAGCTTGGTGCCTGCACTAGCTTTATCTGCTTCCAAACTTTTGCGACCGAGCAGTCGCAACCCGGAACGGCGTACCACTTACGAATCTGGCATGGAACCCATCGGTGGAGCCTGGATTCAGTTCAATATCCGCTACTATATGTTTGCGCTGGTCTTCGTAGTCTTCGATGTTGAGACCGTATTCTTATATCCTTGGGCAGTTGCCTTCCATCGTCTGGGTTTACTCGCATTTATTGAAGCGCTTGTTTTTATAGGAATTCTCGTAATTGCCCTAGTGTACGCATGGCGTAAAGGAGCTTTGGAATGGTCTTAGATAATACAAAACCCCTAGCACAAAATCAAGAACGTATTCTCAATCCGATACAGCGCCCCAGTGTGACTCAAGAACTATCGGAAAATGTCATTTTAACTACCGTTGATGACCTTTACAACTGGGCGCGACTTTCTAGTTTGTGGCCTTTATTATTCGGTACTGCTTGCTGCTTTATTGAATTTGCGGCTTTAATCGGCTCTCGGTTTGATTTTGACCGTTTTGGCTTAATCCCTCGTTCTAGCCCCCGTCAAGCGGATTTAATCATTACAGCCGGTACAATCACCATGAAGATGGCACCCCAGTTAGTACGTCTTTACGAACAAATGCCAGACCCCAAGTATGTAATTGCTATGGGTGCTTGCACTATTACCGGGGGAATGTTCAGTGTGGATTCTCCTACCGCAGTGCGGGGAGTTGATAAACTGATTCCGGTAGATGTTTATTTACCCGGTTGCCTCCACGTCCGGAAGCGATTATCGACGCGATTATCAAATTGCGGAAAAAGATTGCTGATGACTCGATGCAGGAGCGGGGTTTAATCAAGCAAACTCACCGCTATTACAGTACGACTCACAATATGAAGCCTGTGGAAGAAATCCTTACAGGACAATATTTACGCTCGGAAACTCGCATCGCTCCACCGAAGGAGTTAATTGAAAGCATTGGGATGCCAGTACCGCCTGCTATATTAGCTTCACAAAAGCAAGAGGAGGTAGAACGTGGCTGAAGAATCAAAACCAGTACCGGCTGAGGAACAGTCCCCTGTAGAAGCGGGGAAAGTGTCGAAGTGGTTAACTGAAAACGATTTTGCTCACGAGGCTTTAGAAGCTGACCATATCGGAGTAGAAGTAATTAAAGTAGAGTCGGATTTTCTTCTACCCATTTGTACCGCTTTGTACGCTTATGGATTTAATTATCTTCAGTGTCAGTGTGGTATAGATTTAGGACCAGGAGAACAGTTCGTTTCCATGTATCACTTGGTAAAAGTCAGTGATAACGCTGATAGGCCAGAAGAAGTACGTGTAAAAGTATTCTTGCCCCGTGAAAATCCGACAGTACCTTCAGTGTATTGGATTTGGAAAACAGCAGATTGGCAAGAACGCGAGTCTTACGATATGTTTGGCATTATCTATGAAGGACACCCAAACTTGAAGCGAATTTTGATGCCAGAAGATTGGGTAGGATTTCCTTTGCGTAAGGATTATGTTTCGCCAGATTTTTATGAATTGCAAGACGCTTATTAATGCAATTTGTAAATCAAGTAAATTAAAAGTAATAATTTTACCCCACGAGTCAAATCGGGGGTATTTTTTTAAGTTAAAGGTTAAAGGTTAAAGGTTAAAGGTCAAAGGTAAGAGGCAACTGTCAACTAACTCTAAAATCCCGCCAGGGGATCTGTTTCCAACAAGTTTGTTTGTGCGGGTAGAGATTCTAGATAATTGAGAAAATCAAGTAATTCTTCTTCGGTGAGTAAAGTTCTTCCTCGTTTACCGTAAGTGTTGATCAAATATTCTCTTCCTTGCTGTGGTGTCCAACCGAGACGCTCAAGCTCAACGTCGGTTTTGGCAATTACGTCAGATAAATCAACGGGTTCGGTTTTTTTCTTTCTTTTGGTTGCGGTTGTTTTTGATGTTTTTTGAGTGGAATTAATTTCAGCGCTTCGATTAATGGGGGTAACGTTATTGGGAGTAGAATTTTCTTCCGCTTCGGGTTGGTAATCGGACATAATATCCGTATCTTCTATTGGTGCATCAAATTCCGGTTCGTCATATGTGGGAATGGGCAACGGTTTATCTAAATCTTGGTCGTAAATATCGCTGTTATCATCTGACGAGAAGAATTCTGGGCTGTTGGATGGGGTAGATTGTGGTACTTCAGTAGGATTACTTGGTGAAGTTATGGGAGTTTGTGAGGCGATAGTTTGGGTTGCCTCAGTCAAGTTTGGGTTGGTATTGGTATACTCAACAGTTTCATCCGTCCGAACACTCAAAGAACGATTTGAAAATAACTGTAAATTAGGTTGTGGAGAAGTGATAACTTCTTTTTCTTTTTGTTCAATTACTTTTTGCTGTGCTTGTGGTTCATCCTTAGTTATTAAAACCATTAATGCCCGAATTCTAGATCGATCTTCTGCTTCTTCAATGGTTTCGGCTGCTGCCATTCCTGTGGCGCGGGTTACGCCTTCAATTTGCACGCTAGAGCGGACAATATATTTACCGTTGTAAATTTGGACTAATTCTGAAATTAGGCTACCTGTAGGATACAAGCTCTGAAATTGAGCCAACATAATATTTCTACCAATTTAAGTCTGCTTTAATAATGTAGATGGTTGCTGATCAAAATTTAAGTTTAAGTAGTTTAACTCTTGATTTCAACTGCAACCAGAAAACTGAAATCTCTATTCTGACTCGAATTAATTAAGTAAGAATTTGGACTGAGAAAAATTTTTCCTGTTTAATGTATCGTCCAATGGTGTATCAAAAACTTGTTACAAGCTTTTGATGTGTTATGGTGTTTACCGACGGTGCCGACACAAGCTGTTTTAGATATTTTTCTGCAAAGAAAAATAGTTAAAGGTTGCACCGGAAACTACCCTAACACATATTATATGGCTATGGTCGGGGTGATTTTATATATGTTTCTCCATAATTTAATTATGGCGATTATGGCGATGCATTACGTCCGTAACTCCAGACAGCTGTAGTTTGATTTTGGTTAGAGTATCTGTCTTGCTGTAACCAAGTCAGTTAAGTGTTTCGGTTGTAGCGAATCTTGGAGTCGGTGAAGTAATTTTTAGTAGTGTTACTATAAATGCTATACTAATTACCCAAATTGCTATCCAGAAAATAGTTCTGGAAGTAGGCTCCTTATCTACAATAATGAAGTAATGGTTCCACCTCACTGCGCGGTTTCGTTGCTGACCTGATTGTTACCGATTCTACATAAGGGGCAGTTCGGTAAGGGGCAGTTTTTCCGAGTACATTCTCAGAGTTTGGCGGCACTTAAGCACCCGAACGTGGCGAACAATTGAACATCAACTAGTTATCGGTACGGGAGCCGTGAAGCGACGGAGCCTGCGTTCGCCGGCGTTCTCCGGTTAACCGCAAACCGATAAACGGAAAACTAGTAAGATGCCTTGATTGTTAGCTTGTTACCTTTTAAAGCTCCGCTACTCGTAATTGGTTCGGGCGGGGTGGGTAATAATTATTTATTTCAGGCGTGCTTTGTCAGATTGGGAATGATGTTGGAACTTTTTGTCAAACAAACTCTGAGATAATTGTGCAATACCTTCCAAGGGGGCGGGTAATTCGTTTCTGACATGACTTCTTTGTTGTAGTGAGGGTATACGCAATCGGGCGAATCAATTAAAAAAAACGATGTTTTGACTAAAGGTCGGTTCAGTGCATGGAATTTTCAATCGCTACACTCCTTGCCAATTTTACTGATGATAAATTGGTAGCTCGCAAACTTCTGGAGAAAAAACTTGGTTGTGAAGATGATCAGAGTATACAAAAACTGGAAATTGCCTTAGAGATTTTAGAAAAAATCGGAATTTTGGCAAAAGAACGAGGTAAGTACCGACGTATTTCGGAAGATTCCTTGATTGAAGCTAAACTTCGATGTTCTTCTAAAGGCTTTTGTTTTGCAATTCAAGATGTAGAAGCTGCTGAAGATATTTACATCCGGGAAAGTCATTTGAGCAATGCTTGGAATGGCGATCGCGTTTTGGTGAGAATTCTCAAAGAAGGTAGCCGCAGACGTTCTCCAGAAGGGGAAGTTAAGTTGGTTTTGGAACGTTCTAATCATACTTTGTTAGCGCGAATTAAGCAGATAGAAGGAGGTTTCCGCGCCGTACCTTTAGATGATCGACTGCTGTTTGAACTCAAATTGCACGAAAATAAGATTAAGTTAGATAATGCAATTGACCATCTGGCTCATGTACAAGTACTGCGCTATCCCCTCGCTCAGTACCCACCTCTGGGTAAAGTGGTGCAAATTCTCGGTAGCGATGCGGAAGCCGCAGCCGATATTGATTTAGTTACCTGCAAACACGACCTTTCCCGTAGTTTTTCGGCTAATATCGAAGACGCAGCCGCTAAATTACCTAAACGGATACTGAAAGCAGACCGCAAAAATCGCCTGGATTTAACAGAAAAGTTTACTATTAGCATTGGCTTTAATGCTGATTCGGTAATAGTTAGGGAAAATGCCATATCCCTAGAAGAAACTGAGGAAGGAAATTGGTTACTCGGTTTTCATATCGCTGATGTTTCCCACTACGTACAGCCAGATGAAGCCTTAGATCGGGAAGCTTTGAAGCGGGGAAGAACTGTTTATCTAGGGGACTTAGTGTTGCAAATGCTACCGGATGGTGTAGCAGCAAGAAGTTCTTTGGTTACGGGAAGCGACCGTTTGGCGATTTCTTTTCTGATTACTTTGGATGGGGAAACCGGAGTTGTTCTGGAATGGGAAATTCAACCGAGTGTGGTTAATGTTGACAAACATTTAAACCAAAAGCAAGCTTTGGGAGTTCTGATCAATGATACGAAAGAATCTCCGGAAGTGATAGAAATGTTGCAACAATTGCAAGCTTTAGCAACAGTTCTTAAAGAACAACGTTTGGCTAGGGGCAGCTTACAGTTAAATCTGCCTTGCAAACAAAACCCCTTTTATGATGAAGGTGCAAGCGGCTGTGTAACCGAAACCGATTCGCCGGTTAGTTGTCTGTTAACGGAATTAGTACTGTTAACAAATAAATTAATGGCAAATCATTTAAATGCTTTGGGCGTTCCTGCGGTGTGGCGAGTTCAGGGCGCACCAGATCCGGAAGACGTTCAGGAAATGCTCAAGCTGGCAATTAATTTAGGTGTAGAGTTGGCGCTCCCGGATGATATTGAGATTCAACCCTTGGATTATCAACACTTAACTAAAGTGTTTGCAGAATCTGCTTCTGAACAAGTTCTCACTTATTTACTGCAAGATACCCTCAAACCACCTGTTTACACTACCAATCAAGGAGGACATTTTGGGTTAGCGCTGCCAGATGGTTACGTTCATTGTACTGCTCCCTTACGGCGTTATCCCGATTTACTCATGCAAAGGGTATTTTATGCCTTAATTGAAAACGGACGCGATCGCCGTAATACTCGTGTCAAAGAACGGGTGAATCTCCGTTCGAGTAATTCTCACGGTGAAATTAACTGGAATGTCTTAGCTCCGGAGTTACACCAGGAATTACAAATCGATTTAGCAAGGGTGATTACCCAAATCAACGATAGAGAAAAGGAAGTCCAAGAAGCTGAAGCCGATTTGGAAGGGCTCAAAAGAGCGGCTTTAATGAAACAGCGGATTGGTGAGGTCTTCAGTGGCATAATTACTGGTGTCCAATCATATGGATTCTTCGTGGAAATTGAAGTGCCACAGCCAGAAACTGAAGAAATTAATAACGTGCCTTTGCGGGTAGAAGGTTTGGTACACGTTAGTTCTCTTAAAGACGATTGGTATGAATATCGCGCTCGGCAGCAAGCATTATTCGGTCGTAAAAATCGGGCATCCTATCGATTAGGCGACCGTGTATCTGTCCAGGTAAAAAGTGTAGATTATTACCGTCAACAGATTGATTTAGTTACTGTTGGTAGCGATGGTTCTGTAGGCGATCGCGATGAATCAACTGGCTACTATGCACCGCATAATTACGAATCAGACGATTTAGATGATTATGAAAATGAATAGACAGTAGAGACGGGGCGTATTGCTACGTCTCTAGCGGAGTTAGGAGTAGAGACGTAGCAATGCTACGTCTGTCCTAATTTTATCAATATTTTATCAAGTGAATTTTCAGCTTTAGTTTTAGAAGTTTTAGATCATTACCACAAACAACCAAGTGTCCAACAACGTCAAGCCATTAATATTAGGTGTCTCAGGTGCATCAGGTTTAATTTACGCCGTTCGCGCGCTCAAATTTTTGTTAGAAGCAGAATATACTATTGAATTAGTAGCATCCAAATCCAGCTTTATGGTTTGGCAGTCGGAACAAGGTACCCCTATGCCGTCGGAGCCCAAAGCACAAGAGCAATTTTGGCGACAGCAAGCGGGAGTGGAACTAGGTGGTAAATTGCACTGTCATCCTTGGGCTGATGTGGGAGCAAACATTGCTAGCGGTTCTTTTCGCACTTTGGGAATGATCATTATGCCGTGTAGTATGAGTACTGTAGCCAAATTAGCTGGTGGCTTAAGTTCTGATTTATTAGAAAGGGCTGCCGACGTTCAACTGAAAGAGGGGCGAAAATTGATTATCGTACCCCGTGAAACACCTTTTAGTTTGATTCACTTGCGTAATCTAGTCAGTTTAGCAGAAGCGGGAGCGAGAATAGTTCCGGCAATTCCTGCTTGGTATCATCATCCCCAAACTGTTGAAGATTTGGTTGATTTTGTTGTCGCTCGTAGTTTAGATCAACTTGATATTGATTGTGTGCCGATTAAACGCTGGGAAGGGCGTTGACAGTTGACAGTTGACAGTTGACAATTACCCATTCCTGATCACGGATTAAAAGGGATTTCACGGATTTCACGGATTTAATTACCAATTATCAATTCCCAATTCCCAATTCCCAATTCCCAATTCCCTATTCCCAATTCCCTATTCCCAATTCCCAATTCCCAATTCCCAATTCCATACTATTAACCAAGCTGTTATTTTTTTAGTTTTAATAAAGGTAATATAAATTTTTGATTAATAGTTCTCTTAGTTCCTATTATGACTGTAATTCGCTTAATTCTCTTGGTAGCAGTACTGGGAGGACTTATGCTATTGTTAGCACAAAACTGGGCTCCTGCAATACCGTTAGTTTTTCTCGGCTTGCGAACTCAACCACTTTCCTTAGCAATGTGGATGTTGTTTAGCTCTGCTGCTGGTGCTTTCACTTCTTTGTTAATCAGCGGCTTGCTTCAATTATTATCAAGCCGTTATACGACACAGCAGCGTCAAACTGCATCATATTCGACTTCAACGGAGGATTCACCCCGCGTTAATCAACGTTCACAAGCAAAGGAATATTACCAGAGAAAATCGACTCCACCACCGGCAAGTACACCACAACCACCGGATGAGTTTGAGAATAACGAGGATGATGATTGGGATTTAGATAAAAATTCTAATGATGATTGGGAGTTTGAAGAAAGATTTGACTCTAGAGAATACCAACCAAGTGATTCTCGTTCGAGCTATACAAAAATTCAAGATGACGAAGACTATGAAGATTCTCAGGAAGCAGATTCTTCTTATTCCGATCAAAAAAACGATTTAAAAAATCCTTACTCAGGGAAAACAGAATCAATATATGATGCCGATTATCGAGTAATTATACCGCCTCCCAATCCATCAGTGACTTCAAAGACTGCTGATAATGCGGACAATAGTAATAATAATGATGATGATGAGGATTGGGGTTTGTTTGATGAAGATTTTGACGATGATGATAAACCTTCACCACGTCGATAAGTACTAATAAGTGAGTAAATATGGCATCTAAATTGGGAAATTTGGCGTTTTTTCTACTTAATCCCACAACGTTCGCGGGATTCTTGCTTGACTTTACCATTCATCGCTGCTTCTTGGAGAACCACAAAAGCGTTAAAGTCTTCACAGTCATACTGAGTTGTCAGTAATTGACGCAGTTGATTTTCTGCTTCTACACTCAGATAACCAGTTACTAATGCTTGTTGCACTACATCACGAATTCTAGTCATTACTAAAACCTCAAACTACTACGTTTATTTGTTCGAGCTTTCTCAGATAAAATATGCAGCGATTAAAAGTTTTGCAGATATTAGGATAAATCAAACTCTTTTTTTTGAGATAGCAGAAGGTTTGGATCATTTAAAACACCATTTAAATTTGATAACTGTAAAATTAAATCGCTATTCTGAAGCCAGGCAGGATTAGCCATAATTATTGACTTACATTAATTTAATAAAGTTTCCAAGAATTTTTATTAAGTTTCTATTAAGTTTAAACATAGCGAAGTTTACACCGAGAAGTCACCTAACAAGCGTTATCAAATTCGTTATATATTTATTTTTATTTATGGGGACTTTAAATAAAAATACCTAGAAACTGGTTAAAATAAGCCGTATTCGAGTTTTATAAATCAGTAAAAATAATGAATTTAAGTAGTCAACGACAGATAGAAGAGGATTTTATTGAAGCTAAAAATAATTGGGATTTAGAAAAGTTATACATTGATTTGGCATCTGCGAAAGGGAAAGCTCTAACACCTGTAGAGAAAAAGTTTCTTCGGGGTTTGCTGTGCGGTTTGAGTCCAGCGGAAATTGCTAGTAAGGTTTATAAAACCCGTAGTAGTAGCACTGTTAGAGTCTATCTTTCTAACGGATTGTATAAATATATAGAAGAAATGTTAACTAAGCAAGACTCGGAATTGATTAAGGTAAAAAATTGGAGTCGCGTAATTCAACTGTTAGAAAAAGCAGGTTATAAGAAAATTTGGCTGCAAATGCAATCGACAACCCCTAACACAAACTCTACCAGAAAAAAAACAACGGAAATTGATCGGATAAAATCTACTTCCACACAAGATTGGGGAGAAGCCATCGATACAAGCATATTTTATGGAAGAACAAGTGAATTAGCTCAACTCAACAAGTGGATTTTGCAAGAGCAAGCACGTTTAATCGTACTTTTAGGTATGGCTGGAATTGGTAAAACTGCTTTGTCGGTAAAGTTAGCTGAACAAGTTCAAGATAATTTTGATTACATTATTTGGCGTTCTTTGCGTTTTGCTCCATCTCCAGAGGTGTTTTTTAATCAACTTTTAGAAACTATCTCGTTAGAAACTCCTAAAAACGGACAAAGTGTTTCTTCCTGTATTTCACAATTGGTAGATTGTTTGCGTTCTTCTCGATGTTTGATTGTATTAGACCATATAGATGCAATTTTATACGGTAGTTCGGCTGACAACACGGATTTATATTCGGGGATATTAGCTAATGACGGTAACGCGATCGCGAATTCTTCCAATATAGATTTACCACAAATTGAGTATATTCCCGGTTATGAAGTGTTTGGGGAATTTATTCAACGCTTAGGAGAGTCTCAACATCAAAGTTGTTTGGTGTTAACAAGTAGGGAGAAACCCCAAGAAATCGCTGCTCTTGAAGGAGAAACTCTACCTGTTCGTTGTTTAAAGTTAACGGGGTTGGCTCAAGTAGAGAGTACATATATATTGGAATCAAAAGGATTTGCTAAAGTTAAACCAGAAGAATCTCAACAAATAATGCAGCAGTATGCGGGAAATCCTTTATTTATCAAGTTAGTTGGTACTGCTATTCAGGAATTGTTTGCTGGAAATATCGACGAATTTCTTCAGCAGGAAACGGTAGTTTTTGGGGATATTCGCTGTTGTTTGGACGAGCAATTTAACCGTTTATCTGTGTTAGAAAAGCAGATTATGTACTTATTAGCTCTCAATCAAAATTTTGATCTCCAGAAATTGCAACAAAAACTGATGTTGAGGGTATCGCAACGATTAATCCTCGAAGCTGTAGAATTATTACAAAGGCGATCGCTAATTGATAGAGTTGGATCTGGTTTTTCTCAAACTCCGGTATTAAGGGAATATATAATTGAAAAGCTGATCGATGAAAATTTAAAATTTTGTCAAGATGATACAAGTTCGCTGCTATTCACCCATAAAATTTTTGAAAAGCAACTGAAAAAACATCTGAAAGTAAGTCGCTTAAATGTCGAGATTTAAAGTAGAGTCAGCGTTTTGCGTTCAGAAATTCACAAACTTCCTTCGTGTTAACTCTCGTGAATAATTTATTACAAGGAATTAATCTTTACTTAATCGGGATGATGGGTGCTGGTAAAACTACTGTAGGACGTTTGTTAGCAAACGAACTACAGTACGGGTTTGTAGATACCGATGAAGTAATTACCGCATCTGCAAAACAAAGTATCAATCAAATATTTGCTGTTGAAGGAGAAACGGCATTTCGACAGTTAGAAAGCGATGTACTTTCCCAAGTTAGTGCTTATACAAAGTTAACTGTAGCTACTGGGGGAGGTATTATATTAAAGCGGGAAAACTGGAGTTATCTGCATCACGGTTTGATTGTCTGGTTGGATGCATCAGCAGAATTACTGTACAACCGTTTAAAAGAAGATACTACAAGACCTTTATTACAAGATAGTAATCCGTTGTTAAAATTACGCAGTCTTTTACAAGAAAGAGAAACACTTTATGCTTTAGCGGATTTACGAATCACTCTTCAAGAAGGGGAAACACCAGAAGAAATTGCTCAACGAGTCTTAACAGAAATTCCCAGTGTGTTGAAAAAGCCTTCTAACTTTTAAAAAGTAGGGAGTAGGGAAAAGTCAGCTATTGTATGGCAGTACCAAACTCTTTTAAACTATCATGATGCGGATTTAACAACAAAACAAAGAGAATGATGGTTAACGATACTGAATATATTCGTCAGGATGCAGCTACTCGCGTAAAAGTTCTCAGCGAAGCACTACCTTATATACAAGAATTTGCAGGTCGTACCGTGGTGGTAAAATACGGTGGTGCGGCGATGAAAGATAGTAATCTGAAGGATAAAGTTATCCGTGATGTTGTATTCTTATCCTGTGTAGGTTTACGACCGATTTTAGTGCATGGTGGTGGACCAGAAATAAATACTTGGTTGGAAAAAATCGGTATTGAACCCCAGTTTAAAGATGGTTTGCGAGTGACTGATGCTCCCACGATGGATGTGGTAGAAATGGTATTAGTCGGTAGAGTTAATAAAGAAATAGTTGCTCTGATAAATCAAGCTGGTGGAAAAGCGGTGGGTTTATGCGGTAAAGATGGTAACTTAATTACAGCTCGTCACCAAAGTGAAGATGGTATTGGTTTTGTGGGAGAAGTTAGTTCTGTAAATACCGAAATTTTAGGAACTTTAGTAGAAAATGGTTATATTCCTGTAGTATCGAGTGTCGCGGCTGACGATACGGGACAAGCTTATAATATTAATGCTGATACCGTTGCTGGAGAAATAGCTGCTGCATTAGGTGCAGAAAAATTAATTTTACTTACCGATACACGGGGTATTTTAGAAAATTATCGCGATCCTTCGACGTTGATTGCTAAAGTAGATATTAAAGAAGCTCGTGACTTAATTTCCAAGGGTATAGTTGCCGGAGGTATGATACCCAAAGTCACCTGTTGTGTACGTTCTCTTGCTCAGGGAGTACGAGCAGCTCATATTATTGATGGTCGCATTCCCCATGCTCTTTTGTTAGAAATATTTACCGATGGTGGTATCGGGACAATGATTTTAGGTTCTCAGTTTGGCTAAAAACCATTTAGAAGTCGGCTTTTTACGATATAAATATCGGTAATATCAGAAAACAGTTATAAAAACCCGACTTCTTACCCCAGGAAAAATTCAGGTTTTACGTTTATTTGGAATATATAATTATCCGCGAAGCTGGTTGACGATATGCTGGAGATATGATGCTTCGAGTATTGCGTCGTTGTGAATTACGATAATGTCTCCGATTTGGATAATTTTTGATAATCCTGGGATTAACTAAAATTGGATTAATCGAGGTGGAGTTATCAACTTTACGAATTCTATAAGGTTGGGAGAAATCGCTTTGTGTTGGGATATGTCCCGTTGCGGGATTTACAGGTACTGGTGTAGCAATGGGACTACCATAAATAAAATTACCTACAGTTGGATGTTGATTTCGTTCGTAGTGACGATTTTCACCATTAATGATGATGATAGATTGAGCGGAGGCTGGTGCAGCTACAGCAGCGATTAAAGCAGTAGCAATTCCCAAACCCAAAAATACGGTTGCGCTTTTACGTTCTTAAACATAATACTTGTCCTGACTAACCACAAGCGGGTTAATATCGGCGAATCTACCTATACTTATATCTTGCACAGAGCCGTATAATTAGCTAAATTATCAAAAATATAAATAAAAATATAACTAACTTAAAACTGTAATATTTTTAGTCCATTTTAATAGACTTATGCTATCAGACTCTTACTTGCAGTCCCAGGCGGGTAAAAATGAAGTCAAACAATTAGTAATTATTTTAACGATAGGTTTCTATGGTGCAAGATATGAATGTATATTTTAGATATTTAATTTAATCTTTAATTAAATATTAAAATTTTATTTGATAAAAAAATCGAGAATTGATCTCCCAGAAAATACTTACTTTTATAAAAGTTTCTTAAAATGTTCCCAGAAACGGCAAAATAAAAATATTAGGTTGTTTATATCGTTCAAAGTGAGTTCCGAAAGTTTAGAAATAGCCAAACAGCGTTACCGTAACGGAAAAGCTGCTTTTGAAAATGGGAAATACCGTCAAGCAGTTGAAGAGTTGGAAAAAGCTTGTGCTTTGCTATCACGTAATACTCGTCTTGGAGGTGAGGTACAAATTTGGTTAGCAACAGCGTATGAAGCTGCTGGGCGCAATCAAGAAGCCATCGAGCTTTGCGAACAGTTGAAACGTCATCCTTACCCAGATACCAGTAAAGAAGCTAAGCGATTACAGTATATTCTTAAAGCACCCAAATTAGAACGTCCCAAAGAATGGATGACTGAAATACCCGATTTGGGAACTTTATCTGATAATGACAGCAAAATGCGTTTAGCTGCATCTGTGAAAAAATCTTCTGTACCAAAAGAGCCATTAGAACCGGAATTTATTGATTTAAGTCAGGTAAATACCCAAGATAATCGCTTTATCTTCCTGACTTTAATCATTATTGCTGTGACTTTGGGTAGTTTAATTTGGTTAAGTTTTTGAACAATTAACCTTAAGAGTGCCACGAACGATCGCAAAATCGGAAAGTCTATTGAATTGAAAGTTTATCTAATTCTGTAATTATGTCACCATTAAGTTATCAAAATTATTCTGCTCCCAGAATTTTGACCCGATTAGTCAGAAGCTTGTTGAAACGGATACGTTTTATATCTATTTTACTGTTAGCATCGCTGTTACTTTCTGGTTGTGTAGACTATGATTTGGGAGTAAATTTCAACAACGCTAATTACGGAGAATTCGTACAAAAGATTAAATTGGGAGAAAAACTGACAAGCTTTAGCGGTGATTCCGTATATGAATGGTTAGATAGTATCGAAAGACGAGCTAAAGAATTAGAAGGAAAAGCCAAACGGATTTCCCAAGAACAAGTAATTGTCACCATACCCTTCAGTAATGGTAAGGAATTACAACAAAAATACAATACATTTTTTAACTCCAAAAATAATTCCCAATCCCGCTCCAACAAAGTAGAATCAGCATCAGAGCTACCAAAAATAGAATCAAACTTACAATTATCCCAGAGTAATTTTTTATTGTTAGTACGAAATCGGTTGATTTACGATTTAGATTTGCGTTCCTTGGCTTTAATTTCTACTAAAGGTAACGTTTTAACTAACACTGATTCAATTCTCGATTTAGAATTTAGTTTGAATGCTCCTTGGGGTGCTAACAGTATCAAAACAACTGAAGATTCCATAGAACCATTAAAAAACAAAAAACAACTTTCATGGCAACTCAAACCTGGACAACTAAATCATATTGAAGCAGTTTTTTGGCTTCCCAGTCCAGTTGGTATTGGTACTTTATTAATTGTGCTGTTTATCATACTCGGATTTTACCTGAGATACAGCTTTATGCCAGACCCGAAAGTTCAGTTTTCCAGTGAAGAGTTGACAGTTGATGGTTGATAGTGGTTAGTTGATGGTTGATGGTTAACCTTTGACCTTTGACCTTAAATCTTTCACCTTTGACCTTTTATCTCCCCATGCTCCTCTGTTGCCAATTACAACAAATTGTGTTAATAATACGTCACTTATGATACACAGGTAAAATCTGTTGTCAAAAAACCATTCAATTGCAGCGGTTGTGAAAAAAAGGCTTGTATTAGTATTTACCTTTGTAGCGATTAACTTAGGTTCCGGATGTTCGCAAGTGCCAACATCGAATTTAGCGCAAGTAGATACACCAATAATTCTTGCTAAACCAGAGTTACAAGAAGAAAAACCAAATAATTCCTTAGAGGAAGGGTTAAAAAATCTAGATAAGTTAGATGAAAGCTTCAATCGCATAGTTTTCTTTTTGGCTAAAGTTGCGATTATTTTACTGAGTCTGATTTTGATTCAGAGAATTATCCTACTGATTGCTTTTCGTACATCTCAACTAGTAATTGATAATTTTACCAATGCTTCCGGTGCGGAAGGAATGGATTTTGTTTTACCGGGTTTGAGTCAGTTGGGACGAGAAAAATTGGTACGGGAAATGAAAGGGGTTCACCAGCGCTTAAAAGAACATATTCCTGTGAGCGGTTTGCGGACTTATCGTCCTCCCGATAAGTTATCATTACCACAATCAACTCCCGATGAAAGACTTTCTAGTTTAGTAGCTTCCCTAAACGAGTTTACACCAGATCAAATTGACCCTTTAGTGAGTCTGCTGAAAATTTTATTTCCAGCTTATGGAACTAAAGTCACGAGCATTTTACAAAGCCAAAGTGAAGATTATCGCAGATTGGGAATAACTTTTGAAATTACGGATATTGAAGGTCGTATTGCTTCTAGACTTTATACTATTTGGGAAGAAACCGAAACTCAGACAGTAATTAAAACAGTACCTAAAAAAGAATCTAAAACAGTAACTGATCAAGAAATTGAACTTGAATTACCTGTAATTGAATCATATCCAGAACTTAAAGATCGCTATCGTGCTTTATTAAAACCTGCGACTCGATGGTTAGCTCTAGAACTTTCCAGAAGAGAAATGCTAGCTAATGTACCTTGGTATTATTTGGGTAACTGGTGCAAACGCTATCAAGCACAAATACATAACTTTTTTGGTGTAATTAATTATGCCAGCGCTCCGACACACGGCAGTTTTTTTTACCAATTAGCAATTGAAGATTTAGAAGCAGCAATAGAACTCGATCCCAATTGGTATCAACCTTACGAAAATTTAGGTGACACTTACAGCACTCAAGGAAGAGAATTTCAAGAAACCGCAAAAATTAATCGTCAACGACAAGGGATTTTGCAATACGAAAAAGCACTCGCTAGATGTGAAGATGAAACTGTAAGAAGAAGGATTAAACTTGGTAAAGCAATGGCGCAATTACTAACAAAAGATCAAATTCTCGTTGAAGAAGCTCAAACAGAAATACAGCTATTAGAGAAGCAATGGAATGCCCAATCCGAGCTAAGTCCCCGATTTTTGTACAACTTAGCTTCTTGGTATGCAATCTTTACTGCTCAAAATAACGGCGATGAACAAACCAAGCAAAAAGCCCGTCACTACTTAGTTTACGCCTTATTACGAGATAGCGATCGCAATTTGTGGGATTGGGCTAGTAAAGATCCAGATTTTCAAGCGGTACGTGAAAGGTTTACTGATTTCCAATTTGTGCTGATGAAGAAATTAAATGAGGCACCTGAATTACCCGAAATCACCGGAGAAAAATTTGCCAAACAAGCAGAAGATATTCTCAATCAAATGAGTTGGATTTAGTTAAATACATAAAATACATAAATATAGGAATAATGCGATGTCTGAGGAAAAAGACAAAAAATTACCGATCAAAATCAAAAAATCCAGTTGTAAATCCCAGGAAGAAGAGCTTAGTAAACCCTGCGAATCTGAAAATCACTTAGAAGAAAGAAAAGTTCGTAAAACCATAATTACAACCGAAATTTCTAGTCGTCCAAAAATTGTTGGAGCAATACCACCGTGGGATGATTCGGACGATGATTCGCAGCAGGATGATCAAATAAAGCCACCAACTATTACCACAGAAATACCTACTGAGCCAGAAAAATTTAATCAAGAATTTGAGATGACACCCAGAGCTACAGGGGAAATTCCTCCTTGGGATGAAGAAGAAGAAAGTAAGTAGTAATTAATTATGGATTCTAATAATAAACTTACCGAGACACAGTTAACGCTGTGTCTTTTGTTTTATAGATGAAACAATTTTGGATTTTAGATTTTGCGGAAAGTTTGGGGTGTAGATTCTCGAACCCCAAAACTTTCCAAGACAGATTTTGGATTGATTCGGCAGATAATTCTTTAGTTTTAGGAGCAAATCTCCTAATAATATCTTGGTTTTACGACAGATGAAGTTTAATAACAGGTTAATACTTCTAAAAATATAATCAACTTTTCCGGAGTACCAATTGACACTCTTGGAGTTACTTCATGACAGTGTTTAGATACTCAACTTGTTTAACTCAATATTTGTACAGTATCTAAAAAAATTCTCAACCAGAATAACTAATTAAATTAATTAATTACAGTGAGATTAATATGAGTAAAGAAAAAGACCAAATCAAAAAAAGTTCTCAACCTAATTCTAAAAAAGGAAAGAGCGTTCCGGATTATGGTAGACCAAAACGTCGAGAAATAGGATGGAATGAAGATAAAGATAAATTATAAAAAACCATCCCATAAGAATACATTTATTTAACCCACGTAGGTGGGTTTTGCTTGTGTAGAAGCGGTTTAAACCGCCGGATATACAAATTCCCAACCCATCTGAGTGCGGGTTTTGCTTGTGTAGAAGCGGTTTAAACCGCCGGATATACAAATTCCTGTCCATCTGGTGCAAAGGCGGTTTCAACCGCCGCTGCTTTAACTAAGGAGACAAACGCTCAATCTTCCAACTATTATCTTCTGTTATTTTATAAACCAAACGGTCATGAAGACGGCTAGAACGTCCTTGCCAAAATTCAATTTCTGTTGGAATAACTCGAATTCCTCCCCAATGTGGGGGACGGGGTATATCTTGATTTTGATATTTTTCTGTTAATTCTTGCAAGCGTTGTTCCATAACTTCTCGGCTTTCGATGACTTCACTTTGATTTGAAGCCCAAGCACCCAAACGACTGTTAAAAGGACGACTATAGAAATATTGATCTGATTCCCTATCGTCCACTCTTTCTACTTTTCCGCAAATGCGAACTTGACGTTGGAGTTCAGCCCACCAAAATACCAAAGCAGCTTGGGGATTTTCCGTTAATTCCTGAGCTTTTTGACTATTATAGTTGGTGTAAAATACAAAACCGCGATCGTCAAAATCTTTCAACAACACCATTCTGGCTGAAGGTACACCTTCTTTTGTAGTGGTGGCAATAGTCATAGCATTTGGTTCTAGAATATTGGCATTCAACGCTTGGTCAAACCATTCCTTGAATTGTACAAAAGGATCGGAATTAACCTCGGTTTCCTTTAAGCCCTGCAAGGTGTAGTCTTGACGAAGGTCAGCTATAGTTTTATCCATTACAATAACTTGATTGCAAAATTATATAAATAACAAAGATCGACAATATTTATGCGGATGCGCCGTTGGGCTTCCCTAAAAAATTTATTAGTATATGGTTTAAGCGCTCCGATTATAGCCCTTAATGTTGGATTGCTGTCTTTACTTTTTCATTACTTTCGGCATCCACTGACCATTTTAAGTATTGCAGCAATACTCGCTTTTTTACTTAATTATCCAGTTCGATTTTTAGAACGCGCTCGTATTTCCCGCCAATGGGCGGTAACTATAGTCTTGCTCCTGACTTTAACTCTACTGATTTTTATCGGTATTACCTTGGTTCCATTAGTTATAAATCAAACCATCCAACTTTCTGATAAAATTCCCGATTGGTTAAACAGTTTTCAAGATCAATTAGAACAATTAGAAGCTGTAGCGACAAAAAGACGCTTTCCGTTAATAAACTTAAAAATACTAGCAAATCAAACTAACGCTAGTATCGAAAACTTGCTCAAAGAATTACCATTGGGGCTGTGGGATTTGCGGGAACCCTAGTATCAACCTTAGTTAATACAGTGTTAATCGTAGTGTTAGCATTTTATATGCTTTTATATGCGATCGCGTTTGGTATGGTTTACTAAATCTATTACCAGAAAAAATCCGAGTTCCTTTAGACAAATCATTACAACTCAATTTTCACTACTTTTTCCTTAGTCAATTATTATTAGCGTTATTCATGCTAGCGAGTTTGACACCAATTTTTTTGCTTATCGGCATCCCATTTGCTTTTTTATTTGCTATTGTCATCGGTATATCCCAACTCATACCCTTTATTGGAGCGACTTTAGGTATTGGTTTAGTCACGATACTGCTACTACTCCAGAATTGGTGGTTAGCGACTCAACTAGCATTCTTTTCATTTTTGATGCAGCAAGTCAAAGATAATCTGTTAGCCCCAAAATTGCTGGGAAATTTTACTGGACTAAATCCCATTTGGATTTTCGTTGCTATTTTAGTCGGCTTTGAGATTGCAGGATTATTAGGAACATTGGTTGCGATTCCTATCGCTGGAACCATTAAAGGCACCTTCGATGCTCTTCAAAAAGGTTAAATTAAAGGTCAAAGGTCTAAGGTCTAAGGTTAAAGGTCTAAGGTTAAAGGTCTAAGGTTAAAGGTCTAAGGTTAAAGGTCTAAGGTTAAACGGTCTAAGGTTAAAGGATCTAGTAAAGGTAAGG
>JAAUSO010000080.1 GCA_012033205.1 Richelia sp. SL_2_1
TTACCTTTAACCTTTAACCTTTAACCTTTAACCTTTTAACCTTTAACCTTTAACCTTTAACCTTTAACCTTTAACCTTTAACCTTTAACCTTTAACCTTTAACCTCTAACCTTTGACCTTTTACTTATCAGCATTCAAAGGGATACTATAGAATCCACAGGTTTTTCTGAATAGCTATATGGTTGATATTTTACTAATTTTATATCCCATGGACCTTTAATCTGATAAGTAATACCCCTCCATTCAACTTGTCGTATAAACATTGCCTCAGTCAATGCTAAAGCATAAACAATTTGAGTCAAAGGAAGTGCTAATAATACTTTAAAAATTGTCCTCACATCAATCGATGGTACTGTTTCACCTTTTCTTTGAAATATACCCCTTACCTTATATTCTAAGATAACAAGACATAGGATTTGGGTAACTATATAAATGGCTAATCCACTAGGAAAATAACCATTTATAGACAATTCTCCATGTAAATAGGTTATCAGTAATAACATGATTGCTGTCAAAGGAAGTACCGTGGTTAAAATTCCATGAATTGCGATCGCGCTCCAAGAGGTGTGATAAAGGCGAGGACAAAGTAATTGACGTTTGACCCAACCAAAAAAGCTTTTTAAATCGCACTCTTCCCGATTTAACATCAATATAGAAGGTACAAACTCGACTCTTAATCCTTGTTGTTGCAAAACGTGCAATACTATTGTGTCCTCATTAAAAGCTTTTTTCCACTTACTTAACAGTCCCGTTTGATGAAAAACTTCCCTTTTAATTGCTAAGCTTCCACCCCAAGGCATCTGGTAAAAGTACATCTGAAGTACAGCTGCTACATTCCAAATATATCTAATTACACTTCCCCAATATCTACCTTGGGGTAGATACCAACGATTACCTGTTGTTGCTCCAATTTGAGGATTAGTTAATAGATATGATAAATATTTACTAAACAATTGTGGCTCAAGAGGAGGACATATAATATCCGAAGCAGCGAGTGCATTAAGAGTTTGTTGACAACTAATTTCGGCAGGTCTTCTTGCTTGTATATATATTTCAGTTGCGGTTAATTGTTCTTCAGTCCAACGCTGTAGTAAAAAAGGTTTGAGAGTGTAAAGAGGATTGTCAGGAGAACAAGCTTTAGATTGCAATTTATTCAACCAATCTTCGTAGGGAATTTGCTCGATATCATAACCAAGTGTGGAAATCCAATTAACTAATTGACTCAAATGAATTGGTTGGGGATGTTGTAAATGAAAAGCTTTAGAAACCGATTTTGGTTGTTGTGATAAATAAACTATTGCTCTGCTTACATAATCTACAGGAGACATATCCAACCAATAATCTATATCGGGAAAACTTCCCATTTGTACACAACCTTTCAACATTAAACAAATGAAATCTTCAGTATTACTGACTCCGGTTTTACTGTGTCCGCTAATCAAAGGTGGTCTATAAATAGTAACTGGAAGACCTAAAGAACCCGCAAGTTTAACTAATTTTTCAGCTACCCATTTAGTTTGAGAGTAACCCAAGAAAATGCCTTCATGGTCATCAAAACTATCTGATTCTTGAACAATTTTACCTGTATAAGCAGTTGATTCAAATATTGCAACGCTAGATACATAATGTACAGGTTTACGTTTTATTTGACTTGCTAATCTGAGAATTTCTTGGGTTCCCAAAACATTCGCTGCTTTCATTGCTGAATAAGGATAAACATAGTTTAGTAAAGCAGCACTATGATAGATAATATCAATGGTTGTTGCTAACAAATTAAATTGTTCGCGAGAAAGACCTAATAACGGTTTTGATAAATCACCTAAAACTGGGATAATTCTAGAACCATATTTATCATGCCAAACTTGATAGTGTTGTAAGTTTGTTAATAATCTATTTCTTCCAGATTCGACATCACCAGCCCTAATTAAGCAGTAAATATTGGCTTTAGTTTGCTGTAATAGTTCTTCAATCAAGAAAGCTCCTAAAAATCCTGTTCCCCCGGTTACAAAAATATTTTCCGGCTCATCTTTCAGTTCTAACGGTACCTTCAGAGGGTCTATAGTTGGGTCAAGAACAACTTCTGCACCCAAATCTAAGTTAATCTCTTCTAATTTTGAGATTCGAGTATTTCCGGTTTCTAATTCTAGCTTTCTTTCTGCAATTTCTTCTGCTAAACGTTCAGAAAGCGCTTCAATTGTCGGATAAAGCCACAACAGATTTAGAGGTAATTCAAAACCCAATAATTTTTCGGCTTTACTTGCCAAAATCATCGCTTGTGCCGAATCTAACCCATAGCTATCTAAAGGTTCCTGAATATCAATTTCATCTGCTTCAATTGTTAACTGTTCCGCAAGCTGCGAAACCATCCAATTTTGAATATTTTGAGCATTTAAAGACATAGTAGTTAGTTGATGGTGGTTAGTTGATAGTTGTTAGTTGATAGTTGATAGTTGACAGTTGACAGTTATTATTTATTTCTCCCCATCTCCCGATCTCCTCAACCGGGGTGATATTGAGCGAAACGTGGGGGTAATTCTAAACCTTGTAATTTGAGGTTTTGGATTCGGTATAAATATACTGTTCCGGTAAGGATATGGTAAGCAATATCAACGACGTGCCGATTTTGTGGTTGAGCAAGATAGGTGTCTTTTACCCAGTTGTTGAAAGCTCCCATGGCTGGACCACACCAAATTTGATAGTCGGTTTCTCTTCCTTGTTCTCCGGAGTTTGACCATCGGGAGGATAAACCGAGATACCAGCGGAAAATTAATGCCATTTTGAATTTGGGATTTTTATTAGCTCTTTCTAACTTCTGAGGACTACGTTGTGCTAAATATGTCTGAGTGCTTTGCCAAACTGCATCCAAACTTTGACGAAACACTTGTTTTTCTAACTTTTCTCTTTCTACAACAGGGATATCCTCAATCGAGTCATAACGCTGGTACAGTTCATACAATTTTTGCGATCGCATTCCGAAAAGTGTCCCTCGTTTAAGTACTTGCAATTTCACTCCCATTTCAAACATATCGGCGGCTGGTGCCATGATTACGTCTGTCATTTCGGCTTGTGCAAGTAGTTTTTTGGTATATTCAGAGGTTCCGGCTTCTACACAAGATTGATTGATGGAACCCGTCACTATGTAAGCTGCACCCATCATCAAAGCTGCTAATGCTGATTGGGGAGTGGCTATTCCTCCAGCTACACCTATTCTTACGGGATATTTATATCTGTATTTATGCTGAATTTCATCCCTGAGTTCGAGTATGGAAGGTAACAAACAAACTAAAGGACGATTATCTGTATGTCCGCCAGAATCGGCTTCAACGGTGATATCATCAGCCATGGGAACTTTTTGAGCTAAAGTTGCCTGTAGTTCGGTTATCAAGCCTTGATTGACCAATTCTTCAAGGATTTTAGATGGTGCAGGAGCAAGGAATTTACTCGCTACTTCTTTGCGGGAAACTTTGGCAATTACTTTGTGATTAATTTCAATTTGATTGTTGTTATTAAGGCTTAATCCAGCGGCACGATAATAAACGATTGCGGGGGTTAAATCGAGGAAAGCGGAGGCTTCAACGGTTTTAACTCCATATTTGATGTACAAGTCTACTGTACCCCGTTCCATTGCCGGTTCGCTGGGACTATGGAGGAGGTTGAAAGCATATGGTCCTTGTGGTAAAGCTTGTTGAATAGTCTTGATTGCAGCTTCCACACGTTCGGGACTCAAACCACCAGCACCAAAGCAACTGAGAATTCCGGCTTTGCCAAAAGCAATCACCAATTCTTCGGAAGCGATACCACCAGCCATTGCACCGGCGGTATAAGCGTATTTTACGTTATAGAATTCAAGAAAATTTCTATCACCTAATTGTTCCATTGTTAGAGGTGGTAGTGCCATGAGTAATTCTAACTGTTCATTTGGATTAAATTGATTACTAAATCCAATTTTTCCATTGACTCTCACAACGTAACAAGGTTTATTTAAGGTTAATAATTTACTTTTAATTCCTGTTTCATCAAACACAATATCTTGATTTTTTGTGAATAAATTAGTTGATTGCAGATGATGTCCATTTTTTTCGGGTGCTATATTTATGCTAGTCATGTTTGAGGTCAAAGGTTAAAGGTCAAAGGTTAACTGTTTAGTGATAATTGCAACTCAACCATTTTTACCATTTGTGCAAATGATGATTTCCTATTTTTTAAAAAAGCTAGATGAGCTTGGCTATTTTGTTGATTAGCTTCAGTGATTTTTCGAGAATTAGATTGAATAAATTTTGATAATTTATCATTTCCTAATCCTGAATTTATTTGTTTATCAATACTTTGCTGACTTACTGTTTGAGCAAATATTTCAGTAGTATTCTCTTGATATTCTGGCAAATTTAATATTTGTGTATTTCCACCATTAAAATTTGCAGATGTATACCATTCTTCCATAGTAAATTTACCCCAATAATGTGAAGATAAAGTAACCATTACTTCCTGATATTGATTTTGAATCTTGTTAAAATCAACCTTATTTTTCATCTCCTTATCACTAATAAGAGTTGCTCCCCCTGATGTTTCTAAATATATTTTTTCCGGCTGTTGTTGTTCGTATAAAGCTGATAATGATACCGAAACTCGATGAGAAAAAAGTTGAGCTAAACCTCTAACTAACGTTGTATGTTCGGCAACTCCGCGACGATTGAGAAATATTGTGGTGTGTTCTCGTTCTTTGAGATTTTCACTAATCCACCGCGAACAAGCATTTCCAGCCCCTACTTCTACAAAAATTTTCGCACCCGCATCATAAACACGATTTATTAATTGAGGAAAATCAAACTGTTGACACAACACTTTTGCAATACTATGACTCATAACCTCACTATCAAGGTTAAGCTGTCCGTAATTTGATGCTGAATAAAAATCTATCTCTGGTCGGTTGTGGATGGATAGAGTATGTAGTTTTACGAGTTCATCATATTCTGAAGCCATTGCTTCGCAGTGGATGACATGATTAAAAGGTGCCGGAATCGCATTACATCCAATTGCTTTAATCACTCTCTGACAAGCTGCTGTCTCCCCAGCAATCACAATTTCTTTATCCGTATTAATCTGAGTTAAATAAACCCGACTTTCTTTTTTCAGATGTTCTTTAACTTGGGAAACATCCGCCATTAATACGTAGTTACTCCAAAATTCTCCTTTAATTTCTTCGTTTGTTAATCCCCAATATTCCCGTACCGCATTTTTATTACCAGATAACCTGTTGGTAAATAGTTCCGAGGAATTCAAACTGTTGCTAGTTTGGTTAAAACCAGTCCAAATCCCTTGGGCGATCGCCATACTAACTTCACCCAAACTGTAACCAAAACAAGATTGAGGCTGTACTCGAAAATAATCTTTAAGAATAGCACTCATCAATGCCGCAAAACCAACTTCCGATTCCAACATGGAAAGCGGATTATCCATTAATTGTTGTTCTACAACCTCTAATTGTCTTTTTGTCAGAGCAGTTAAGCTACGGGGATAAAGAAGTTTTTCAATGTTAGCTACACGATTATAAAGATTTTCAATGACTGGAGAATCCCAAATTTTGGGAAATAAACGAAATAAATTACGAGCTATTCCGATATAGGAACTGTAAGCACCAGGATATACAAAGGCTACTTTACCTTTTTTCCCTAACGGATTGGGAGTAAAATAACTACCTACAGGAGTTTTCCATTCTTCGCCAGTTTCAAAGGCATTCTTAACACCTTTGAGAGCGTTTTGGATTTCCCGTTGTAATTCTTTGTGATTGCGTCCGATAATCGCTACAGCATAAGCTGCATTTTGATGTTGTTGATAATATCTATAAGTTTGTGCTGCGGTAATACTAAGAGAATCACTTTGTGATATTGTTTTTTCTAGTTGTTGAATTTGTTCTAATAAATTAGAAGATTCATCCGCAGCTAAGGGAAATAAATAATAAGGCATTTGCGACAAATATCTACTGTCGCGTTGTTGAGATGGCGCTTCTGATACAATCAAATGAGCTACATTATCATTACTAAAACTATTAATCGCGGCAATTCTTTTACTAGTTTCTGTTGATAAAAACCAAGGTTTTGATTGAGTATCAACATAAAAAGGGCTATTTTGCCAGAGTTCGGAATATTTAGGACTAGACCATTGAGATGTAGAAGGAATATAGCGATAGTATAAGCATAAAACAGTTTTGATAACACTTTCAATTTCTGATATTGAGTTATTCTCGATATTATCTTTGACGCTGCCTAATGCACAATATAATTGTGTTGGAGAAGTTTGATAAGCTGTAACTAATCCTTTAATTTCTAATTGATTTGGTGAAAAAATACTATTACTACAAATTTCTAAATAACCAATATCTTCTGGTTTAATTCCGGCAATATTAAAACTTTGTTGACAAGTTTGACTAACTGATTGTGCTGTTGGGGAAGTATTTTGAGAAATAGTTAATGCATCAATTATGGCATAAATAGGTTGATGTTTTTTATCAGCATCAGTATACAGTTTTAAGACTAATGCAGCATTATTAGAAATAATCAAAGCTGTGTCTACTTCTCTAATTATAAGTAGCTTTTGCGCCATTTTTATGGCGTTAAATACAGTCTTTGATGTTGCTGTATGAGTAAAGGGAAGTTTACTAATTTCTGTTTGCGAAATATCTTGGTCGGGGGTGATTATTACTGCTATTTTATTATTTGTATCTATTTGGGCATTTTTAAGCGCATTTTTGGCTATTTTTGTGATTTCTAAGTTGCTTTGGGAAGAAATATTATACTGTTTTCCTTCATAAATATTGCGTTCAAATTTATCGAGTTCTTTCGATGAGTCACTATTGATGTTTATACCAGTTATGGCTATTTTGTGGTTTTGATTGTTTATATTTACCATCGATTTTTCGTCTATTTTTAGAATATGTTTTTAAATAACCGCAGAGGAAAGATAACTGATAACTGTTAACTGATAACTGTTAACTGATTAAATATTGTTGCTTTTGCATTTTGCATTTTGTTGTATATTTTCCCTTGGTTATCATGAGCGATGATTTCGGCTGTTGCTGTTGTTGCAGTTTTGGTTTTGATTTGGCAGGTAATATAAAATGTTTGGTCGAAGGGGATGGAAGCAAATTGTTCGTAAGTGGCTATTTCTGAAGGTAAGCAACCACATTCATGGAAGTTTTGTACCCAAAGCCACAGTGAATGTATTTCTACGTCAATGATGTAAGGGTTGAAGGTTTGGACGGGAAATTGTCCTTGTTTTTCTAGATTTATGGCTGCTACTTTACATTCAATGGTGATTTTTTCGGAGTTGATATTTAAGACTTTTTCTACTCCTTGAAAACACGCACCATGAAATAAGCTTGCTCCTCCTTGTTGATATATTTCTGTTTTAGATGTAAATTTTGCACTATTTACTGTTAAGTCTAATGATTCGTACAGTGGACGTTGAATGATTTGCTGTTTAAGTGTGATTCTAGTGCTAAAGTGATAACGGTTTTTACCTTGTTGATTTTGACTCGATATTTTGGCATCAATAATTATTTCATTACTATTATTTTTAGCTATTTCTTGTAAGTCTAAAATATACTCTTCTGCTAAATCATCATTAAATATAATTCCTTTTAAAACTTTGTAGTTTTGACAGCTAAAAAATTTATATCCTGGATAAAGTTGTTCACAGCTATTCGCAATCCAATTAATTGCACAAGTTGCTGGCAAAACTGGATAACCTGCTATTGCATGGTCATGTAAAAATGGATTATCTTTTAAGTTTAAATGACGACAGATACGAATTTTTTGTAATTCTGAATTTAAAGCAACAGGAAGAGGTGTTAGGGGAGAACCGATGATTACTTGTACTTCTTGGTTTTCAGTTATAAGTTCTTCAACTAACATTTGTGTCCCGACTTCCACGGGAATTGTCTTAATATTGCGTTTCTCAAATGCTTGTTTGAGTTCTGGACTCACCATACCACTATCCCAAGGACCCCAATTAATTGCAACTACATGACAATCGGGATATTTTTGTTTGATTGAATAAGCTGTTTTATTCAGAGTTTCATTTGCAATTGCATAATCTGTTTGTCCAGCATTTCCATAAAATCCCACTACCGAGGAAAATAAAATCAAGGAATCTAATTGACTCGGAGATACACAATTTAGTAAATTATTTAATCCCTTCACTTTGGGATTATAAACTCGGTCAAAATCCGACTCCGTTTTCTTTTCAATCGGTTTATCTGCTAAATTACCAGCACCGTGAATGATGGCAGTTATTTTACCTAACTTTTGTTGAACTTCAGTTAATTTTTGTTGCAATGTATTTTCATCACTAACATCAACACTGATATATTCAGCTTCTCCCCCCGCTTGTTGAATAGCTGTGATAGTTTGTTCAATTTCTCTTTGAGAAGCAATCGTTTGATACTTTTGTTGTACCATCATTGGCTTTGGTTTCTCACCCTCAGCCACAAGTTGTTCTAAAATCCGCCGTTTCAACTCCACTTCCGAGCTACATTCTTTCACCCAAGCCGATTCCGGAATATTATCTAATGGCGATCGCCCTATTAAAACAAATTTACATTTATACTGTTGCGCTAGCGTAATAGCTGATTTAGCAGTGATTCCTTTACCACCACCAGTTATTAGACAAACTGTATTTTGATTAATCATGATTATCAGTTGACAGTTGACAGTTGACAGTTTACTCCTAACTCCTAACTCCTAACTCCTAACTCTTAATTGTCATTCTTCCTCCTGTACCATACCCAACTTCAACGATTAACCGATTGGGGTCGTGGAATTCGGCAAGAATATGTTGTGTTGCGATGGTAGTATCTAAATCGGGACTCAAATCTATTGCTCGACAAAAAACTGATTGCCATTCCCATCGCAATGATTTGGTTAAACCGAATAATCCCCCTGTAATTGCACTCAGTTGATTTTTACCGGAACAACCTAATTCACCATCTAAACGAGTCACTGTCATAAAACAACTACGTCCCAATTTTCCTGCTTGAGTCAGGGAAGTTTTGAGATGTTTAGCAAGGAAAAACACTTGTTTGATAATTGCTGCTTCTGCTTGATTCACAGGATGTAAATGTATAAAAGCAGCAATTTCTCCATAATTGATTTTAATTGTACTCAATTGCGTTTTGATTTCTTCATCGCTACCATTTTCTAAAGTTATCCGTTCAATACCCAATGGTAATGATGATTTTATAGATTGAGGAAAATTGATAACTACTACCATCAAACCTTTATCTTTGAGAGTTTGAGCTAATTTACCAGTAAGTTGAGAACCATCATCAGTTAACAAACAAATATGTCCTACTGGTAAATCAAAATCCAATTTATCCGGCTTTGGTAGAAATTGCTGTTTTACTTTTGTTCGACTAATATCATGCTTTGGTTTGATTGATTTGAATTGGAGTTGCTTTTTTTTTCAGTCTCTGTTGTCAGAGACTGCATATAATCTACAATTTGTCCAAGGGTTCGCAGTTCTATTTCTGCCATCTCCTCTAAATTCGGTTGTGGTAAATCGGGTAATTGTTCTTGCAATCCACCAATTATTTCAACTCGTTTAATCGAATCAATTCCCAAATCTGCCTCAATATCCATCTCTAAGTCAAGCATTTCCCCTGGATAACCAGTTTTTTCACTCACCACCATCAGTAAAGTTTTACTAAGAGTATCCTTATCAATTACCGATAACTGTTTTGTATCGTTAATCTGAACCTCTGTTTTATTGTTTAAAACCCCGTTATCCAAGAAAGGAGTTTCTAACTGTTCCCTACTCCCTACTCCCTCTTTCAAACCCTGCATATAATCAACAATTTGACCAATAGTACGCAATTCTACCTCTGCCATTTCTTCGAGATTCGGTTGTGGTAAATTGGGTAATTGTTCTTGTAATCCACCGATAATCTCAACCCTTTTAATCGAATCAATTCCTAAATCTGCTTCAATATCCATCTCTAATTCCAACATTTCCAATGGATACCCAGTTTTATCGCTGACGACACTTAGTAGAGTCTTACTCAAAGTCTCGATATTGATTGCTAAGGATTTTTCTGGTATATTTTCGGTTTTATTTACAATCCCATTGTTTTTGTTTATGGAATGTATTTTCGAGCCATTTTGATTGACTTCTACAGCAGCAACAGCAACAGGTATCGATTGCTCACTGATAACCTGTTCTCTCCAATTATTCTCCGTGATTGCACTCTCTAAAACCAATTCTGGATGTACGTTATCAGACTGTATTCCCTTACCTTTGATCAGATGTGAATAACCTTGCTGGGTTAACTCAAAGAAATTTTGTGTCGATTCAACCTGTGCTTGTAAATATTTTTGATGCAGATGCAGGGTATCAGCTTGATGTTCATGAACTCGCATCATACTGCGTTCAACACTTGTAATAATTTGTTCTACAGGTTGACTTTTTCCCGACTGAACAATATTAGAAAATAAAGTACTTTGAGAAAGCATCAGTTGGAAAACACTTTGGACATATTCCTTCTGATTATCTAAATATTGTCCGTGAACTTCCAGAGTTTGACTTTGAGCTTGACTAAATTGTTCGATACTAGATTCTAAACAAGCAATACTCCTATCCCGTTCTAAAATTACCAAGCTCTCTTTACCTCTTTCCTCTGTGTCCTCTCTCTTGAAAAGTTGTTCATGGGGGAAACCACGGCGCTCAATGTGCGGACGCAGGTTCCGCACCCGCGCCTCCCCAAGACCACACTTTCCGCTGCGTTCTCTGCGGTTTTTATTTCCGTAATCTTCTACCGGCAAGGGAGTAACTTGTTGTTGTTCTACTAACGACTGTTGAGATTCAGATTGCTTACCATTACTCCAGGGCTCAAACTCATTAACAATTGCCGTTACTGAATGTCCGTTTTGTAAATAGGAAGAATCATTCATCAGAGCGATCGCCTTTTCTGCTAACAATTTTTCTTTTGAAGCGTGTTTATATCCGTTGCCGTTTAATACTTGAGTACTGGCTGTAACTAAATTCCCGTTCCCATTCCCATTTTGTTGTCTATTTGATAACTCTTGCGTAAATACCGCTTTCGTTTTCTCTGACAGATAATTAAAGCTACCTAATTTTACATTTAAAGCTGGATTAGATTTAACTTCTGGTAGCTTCAATTCTAACTGATGGGGATCGAAATTCCTTAATGGTAAACCAGCGACGCGCAACTGTACCACAGCTTCTCGAAGTTGACAGTCGCTATCTTTTTGACGACTACCATTAAGGGCGATCGCCATATGTGGACGGGAACCTAAAATCTCATGTACTAAGTTAGTTAATATACTTCTAGGACCAAATTCAACAAAACAATAACCACCTTTGTTGTAAATATTTTCAATTTCTTGCTCAAACAGCACCGATTGACCGATATGAGCTTGCAAATTTCTTTTAATAGCCTCAGATTCTTGAGGATAAACTGTAGCAGTAGTATTAGTAAAAACGGCTATTTTGGGACTATTAAAAGTCACCTTACCAACCGCGATCGCAAAAGGTTTTTGAGCATAGCTAATCAATGGAGTATGAAAAGCACCAGAAACAGGTAAACTAATCGCCGAAAAACCCTTATCGATTAAAACCTGCTGTAAATGATTAACTTTATCAGTAGTACCTGCTAAAACTACCTGTTGGGGAGAATTACAATTAGCAACGATAACTTGAGGAAAATCCTTCAATATTGCTTTAACTTGCTCCACATTACCCTTAACAGCAAGCATTGAGCCAGTATCTCGATCAAAATTGTCGGGTTTTGCCATTGCTTGTCCCCGCTCCTTAACCAAGTAAAAATAATCTTGATCGCTCAACACGGACGCAGCCCATAAAGCAGTCAGTTCACCAAAACTGTGTCCAGCAACAATATCCGGTTTAAATCCAGACTGTTGCAACAGTTTATATAATCCGACACTAAATGCACCAATTGCCGGTTGAGATACCTCAGTTTGCTGCAAAACCTTAGCTTGTAAACTGCATCAAAAGGTTTGACATTTTCGCTAGGTGAGACAGCCGGGGTTTTGCAGCAAACACATATAGGCAACAATTGAATTATCGGTATCAACTCCACCTGTGAGCATCATATCGGCACGATACTCAACTAATTCACTAATTGCCATTGATAACGCACTCAAAGAACTCGCACAAGCAGCATCAACAACGCAGTTAGTTCCTCCCAAATCAAAGCAGTTCCAATGTTATTATTTATCATTTGGCATGAAGAAAATTCAATACCGTCAAAAATATGAAATTGTGAAAAGATTTGTTAAGAATTAAACAAAAATAACCAGAGTAAAAATTCTTTCATAGTAAAAAAACTATTTCTTAACTAACTAGCAGTCGAATATCTCACGGGTAAGCACATCATAATTTTGATTTATTCCTGATTTTGAATTGACTTACTGATATACGAAATTGCCGGTTAACAGTAGTAATAAACCTTTATACAACAATAATTCAAGTCACTTATTCCGTGTAGTTAATATTGAGTAACACGAATATGCTACTTCCGAAGTAATAATCTTAGATATGAATCGAGATACTTTTAAATATTAAGCCTTTTGGGAGATGATTGATTATTGAACCATGACAAACCTCAGATATTTATAACCTCGGATAGATAGTTTTACTCAAACTGAAAATAGATACTGTTGATTATCCAGATTTGTATCAACCAATGATAGTGAAATCTTGGTTTCAAGTTTGACTTCTGAGTTGAGAATGCAATTTATATGCAATAATGGAGTAAAAAATAATGTCTCACATCCGAATTAGATAAACACTAAATCTTGAAGACACCAACAAAAATATTCATTTTTGATTGATAAAAATTAGAAATAATTTGCGTTAATCAACATACCCTACCTCAGCGAGTTCCTATTTCAGACAAAACGATTAGCGATTGTAACCTAGGATTATCAGGTGATGCAGGTAGAAAGTGTATTAAACAACAATCAACAACGTCCTCGCTGCGTAATAGACCCAGTGCTTGCTCTATCACCCTCCGGACTACTCCTATATAAAAACTTAGGAAAAGTAATGGAATTGTGGGTAGTGCGAGAACTCTGGTACATTCTCGACAATCTACATCTTTATTTAAAACGACCAGAATTAGTATTTCCGAGAACAAATACCTTAGAAAACAACCTATTTGAAAAACGTGCTTGTTTGGAAGAAAAGGTTTGGTCGCTTAAAGAATGGGAAAAGGTGAGGGGAGAAAAAGACTTAAGTCGATTAAACTTATTTTGGCTCGGAGATAGTCTACGAGAATCATTAATTCCTAGAGATAGAGAACCAGAAATCTTTTTTTATTGGGAAACTTTAGCACGTTCCTTGGATGCTCAAATTAATCTGCTTCCATCAGCAAATGATATTTTAACTTTAGCTTTTCGAGATGCTATAGCACTTGCTGTAAGTTTGGATTCTGCTTTTATTCTGACTTATCAGTTACCTAGGGATTTTGCAAATAATAATCCTCCAGATATCTGTAAAGCTTTATCAAGTTGGGGTATACCTTGTAAATTTCTGACAAAAAAAGACCCGATTGTTGCTTTGGAATGTCAATATTTACGACAATTAATTATCAGTGCTGGATTAGCTAAAATTTTCTGGACTGATATACATATTGTTGTTTTACATTTAGTAGTTGCTTCGACTTCAACGGAAACTATATCTAAAACAAATCTAGTAACTAATACAAATTTATCTTTTAAAGATGAAATACAAGATTTGAAAACAGAAAATTATCTTTGGACAAATATGCAAGGATTTTGGTATAAATTACTATAAAAATAGTAGTTATTAACAACCTATGTAGTTTAGCCTTTATTTATCAGATATACATATGAATAATAATTTATTAGACCCCAATAAAGCTTGTCTGGAAGCCTTAGCACAATCCAATGGATTAGGAATTTTAGGTGAATTTTCTCTACAAGATGCTAAATATATGATTGTTTGGTTTGGCATAAATTCAAATGATTATGCACAACATGATTTAATTCCAGCAGAGGAGGCTGATTACTATTCCGTTGTGGGAAGGATTGAGATTAAAGACCAATATTGTTTAATAATGAAGGCTAAAGATGCAATTCAAATCTCAAAATCCACTGTCTCAGATTTATTGACTGCAAGAGAATTACAGATTGCGGCTTTTGTTGCCCTAGGTTATTCTAATAAACAAATTGCCAATCGATTGCAAATTAGTGAGTGGACTGTTTCAACTCACTTACGACGAACTTTTATTAAACTTGGTGTTGACAGTCGTGCTGCGATGGTTTATCGTTGTGCGCCGCTGATTAATTTTATTTTACAAACAGAAAGTTAACAATCAAAAGGTCAAAGGTTAAAGGTTAGAGGTTGAAGGTTGAAGGTTGAAGGTTCAAATTACCAATTACCAATTACCAATTACCATTTGATAGCGAACACATTAGAGAACGCATATGCCATAAGTCTTTACCGGGCCAGAAGGTAGCACCTTTACCATATTCGTTGCTGGAACACAATTCTTTAATTTCGTCTCCCAACTTTTCGGTGGAGTTGTGAACCAAAACGTGTACAGGCTCAGCACCTAATTCCATCAGGAATCTGGTTACACCATATACTAAATCGGGGTCGCCGTAGATAGCGAAGCGCTTACCATGCAACCAAGCGTGAGAGTCAGTCATCGCATCAACTGCACGACCGCGTTCTTCTTCCAACTCTTCAGGGATGGGCTTACCGCTCATTTCGCTGAGTTTCATTAACAACTCATCAGTACCGCGAATACCCCAAGGGCTAACAACATCTGTTTTTTGGTTCCACTCTTTCTCAATATATTCGCGAGTCTTAGTAGTAGAATGTCTTTGCAAACAGAGTGTACCTTCAGCATTGATTGAATCAGCAGCATCTTCCAATTTAGTACCCTTAGTGTACATATGGAATTCGCCATCATTGGGTGAATCAACGTAATCGGAGTTGTCAGCTAATAAGGTGTAGTCGATACCCATCAAAGAAGCAATCCGCTTAACTTCGCGCAAGTTACCAACATAAGTATCAAAACCGGGGATAATGTTGATTTTGCCATTGGTTTTATTTTTCTTCTTACCTTGAGTAAGATTCAAAAGAATACCCTTTAGCATATTATCGTAGCCGGTAATATGAGAACCTACGAAACTGGGGGTGTGAGCAAAAGGAACGGGTAAATCTTCAGGAATGCCACCTTCGTTTTTAGCATTACCGATAAATGAGCCCAAGTCGTCTCCGATGACTTCCGCCATACAAGTAGTGGAAACGGCAATCATTTTAGGATTGTACAGCTTGTAAGCATTGGTCAAGCCATCAATCATATTTTTCAAACCACCGAATACCGCAGCATCTTCAGTCATAGAAGAAGAAACAGCAGAAAAAGGCTCTTTGAAGTGACGAGTTAAGTGGGTGCGGAAATATGCTACACAACCTTGTGAACCTTGCACAAAAAACAAGATAATTAAAATATTTGCATATCAAAGCTTTCAATTACCATAGGCTAATTATTGACTAACTTTTGACTAGGATTGCTAGCTTAAGAAACATAAATATCAGATTAAACAATAATTTGAATTGCTTTTATTGACTACTTATTTACTAATTTCTAATCAAAAAATAACTTAAGTTAAAAAGATAAATTCTTTTACAGAAAAAAGCATAAGTTTGCAGTACATTGGTTCATTTACTGTTAATTTGGCGTTGCGGAATCATGGTATGAATTGAAAATGTAGAGACGCGATAATAGTATCGCGTCTCTACAAGGTTTTTAAATCACACATAATCGCGTTCATACATTAAATCAGCAACGCCGTTAATTTAGTATTTAAATCTGAGTTTCAAGTTTAATTCTTGCTACCTCAAGTTTTAACTCAGCTATTTCTTTGCGTAACCTTGTATTTTGATCTTTCAACGTTTCTACTTGATTTATTTCTTGAAATTTTTGTTCAAAAGCTAGTCGTCTATTTTCTAAGCCAAAATGACGTTGATAAGTTTTAGTATGCTCATCAACTGTGTGACCTAAGTTATCGGCACTAACTTTTAATGGTATTCCTTGTAAATGCGCTCTAATGGCGCAAGCGTGTCTTAAATCATAAGGAACAAAACTCAATTTAGATGCTAAAAAATACTTAGAAACAATACTTACCTTATCAGTAAGTTGCCTTTCATTTTTCCAGTTACAAAAAAATTTTAAAGCTTGACATCCATCTAGATCATTTTTTAAATCGAACAATTCTATCCAATCAGGTACAAATGGGAACACTTCTCTGTATCCAGTTTTATTTGATTCATGAACTTTAAAAGTGTTGTGTTTATTTTCAAGTGACATTAACCAATCCAAATCTGGTTTATTTATGGCTTCTCGTGGACGTAAGCCATATATTGCCAGTAATTTGTATATGAATTGCATAGCTTTATTTTTTGGGATTGTACTAGCTCCGTATCTTGATATTTTTGCAATCCTGTCATTAAGTAGTGATAAAGATTCTACTATGATTCGGTCGCTAGGAATATTTCTTGTTTTGGGAACTTGCGTTAATTTTAGATCGTTAAATTTAAACTCTAGCCCTAACTCTTTGCAGATATAATCACAAGCGCGTATTGTTTTATTGCGTGTATATGGTTCATCAACTGAAAGTATACTTTTTCTTAAATTTTCTGAATTTATGATTTCATCATTGATTAAACTTTTATGAAATGAATACCTAAGACTATGAAACGAATGCTCACTTTTCATATTCCTTTTTCTTTTTTCAAAATATCTACTTTCTAATTGATGATAAAATTCCCTAAAAGTAATATTTTGATTTTTTGTTGCTTGACTACCTAAGTACTTATCATTCCAAACAAACATTTTTCTAGCTATGAGTCTACCTAGCTCATAAGCTTCTTCCTCAGCAGTCTTTAAACCATCAAAATTAGCAGGTATTCCTAAGCTAATTTTATATTGCTTAGTGTTTTTACCATTAGCACTAGTATCGTCTGGCTTAATGGGTAAGGTTGCTCGTAGCTGAATCGCGTTGCCAGTTATCTCTAAACTAACTTTAGTCTTGCCATCCTTTAATCGTTGGTTGACTTGTACTAGTTTTGCTTCTAGTTTCATTTGATAGTGTTTATTAGTTTGATCACTATGATGTTTTACCCCTCTATAGCTACCATCTGTTGTAGCAGGTGGATCGAAATCATTAAAAACGTGACCCTGTATGTCTTGTTTCATTGACTAAATATTTACTAATTTATGAAATGTTTTAGTTAAACAATTAGTAGAATAAGATTGTTTACAGGGAACAGTTTAGGACATATTAGACTTGCAAATCAACCATAGGTACCTTGCACAAAAGGTAAAGTACCTTCAAAACCAGCAGCAGCGTAAATTGCTCCCAAGGGTTGACAACCTTTAGCAGGGTTAACCGTTAAAGCTTCACGAGCGAAGTTCTTTTCACGGTATTCCCAAGATTTAGTCCATTCTGCAACCTTTTTAACTTCTTCGGGGTCGTGTCCACCTTCAAACTTTTTCTTGTTCTCGAAAAGTTCCTGATATTCTGGTTGGTGAAATAGCTCTACGTGGTCTTGAATTTTTTCGGGATTCTGTGGCATTATGTGTCTCCAAACTTACCGATTAGGTTCGTTGTTAGTAAATAAAAGTTAGTGGTGCGGGAAGATAAATTAAGAAATAGGGGGAATCTTTCCCCCGACCAATTCCTAATCCTTAAGCAGCGGCTTTAACAGTAGCGTTTGCTTTTGCTTTCTTCCAAGGGGTGCCAATCAATTTCCAGGAAGGATTGTTGATTGCTAAATCCATATCACGAGCGAAGATAGCGAAGCCATCATAACCGTGATAAGTATTTGATTGAATTGACAACATGATTACTCATAAACTGTTTAAAATGAGCATTTTGATTTAGTTGAGATGTTTGTTATGAACAGTTTATTTTAGTCAAAAATTAGTCAATAAGATGAAAGACATACAGGGTGAGGTTTTTAGTGATTTTGAGGCTCCTACCACTTCTGATGGCTCTTATATCGGAAGAAAAAAGATAACAGATGAAACTGAAAAACACTTCAACATGAAGCTTGAGCAAGAAATAGCCGAAATCAATCAACGCTTGAAATCTAGCAAGACTAAAGTTAGCTTGGAAGCCACAAACGGAGCTATACAGTTAAGAGCTACACTTCCCCTCAAACCTGGTGATATTCACAAACAAGGTAAAAATAAAAAACAGTACAAAATATCTTTAGGAATTCCTGCTAATTTTGATGGATTAAAAACTGCTGAAGAAGAAGCTTATGAGTTGGGTAAACTAATTGCTCGTCAAACTTTTACTTGGAATGATAAATATTTAGGTGTTAGGGCTACTAAAGATAAGGGAATTACCTTTAGAGAGTTTTATGAAATATTTGAAAAAAAATATTTTGAAACAAGAAAGCGAACAATGAAAAGTCAGGGTACTTTTAATAAATACAAAAATAAGTTTAAAAAATACTTTGTCAGCGATGATGTTATTAACGAACATAATCTTAAACAAATTATCGCAAAAGTTGATAGTCCTGCAATGCGACAAGAATTTATCAAACTTGCTTCAATTATTAGTACTATTTTAAAAATTGAAGTAAGTTTTAAAGAACTATCATTAAAGGTAGTCAGAAAAGAAAGAAATATTCCTGCTAACGAAGCAATTGTTAGTACTTTTAATACTTTTGCAGAATTTACTGAGAATGCTAAGTCACTCAATAAAATGACCTTTGACTGCTGTAGAAGAATAAAAATAATTTATGCATTACTTGCTATTTATGGATTACGTCCTAGAGAGATTATTAATCAACCAGATTTAGGCTGGTTAATGTCATCTGAAAATAAACACAATACTTTTAAAGTACATGAATCAAATAAAACTGGATACAGAGAAATTTTTCCGTTTGTACCTGAATGGATTGAACTTTTTGATTTAAAAAATTCTGAAAATATTGGATTATTAAAAGCTTATACTTTAGACATTAAAACAATTAACAATTTAGAAAGCAAAGTTAGCAACATCGGACATTGCTTTATTCGATATCGCTTTGGATTTAAACCTTATGACCTTAGACATGCTTGTGCTATTAGAGCGCATTTACAAGGAGTACCAATTAAAGCAGCAGCAGATAATTTAGGACATTCTGTAGAAATGCATACTAAAGTTTATCAAAGATGGTTTGGTTTTGAGAATAGAATTAAAGCTTTTACTCAAGCATTTGCAGCTTCAAATGAATTAGAAATACTTCAAGATGAAATAGGCAAGTTACGTGAGGAAATTACCCAATTAAAAATTGAAAATACTAGATTGCGATTAATCACTAAAGCCAGTAAATAATTTCCTATACTTGGATTTTTTTAATCGTTGAATATATTGGTGGATATTATGTTCAACGATTTTTTATTTAAGAGGTTTTAATTTTGTAAATACAGATACCTTTATATGGTAATAAATAAACATTTTTATTCAATTCATGAATAAATTGTATTTGGAATTTTGCTGATAATATTTAATTAGTAAATAATTAGTAAATAGATTTTCTATCATGATTTAATGTTTAAGATTGTTTCATCCCAAATTATTTATTTTATTTAGTCAACAGATAGTCAAGCGGTTGAGATAAAATCTTGAAATCATCTAATACAAAGGACTTCAAATGCACCTCGTTAACGTGATAAGGACCGGAGTAATTCTTTTCATGGATTTCTTTAAATCAGTTTTATTTCCTTTGTTACAAGGAAGTTAAATTATCAAATATTGTCCATGATTAACATATTTTTAATTCGATATTGTTTACTATTTTCATAAAAATGCGTTTTCAGGATTAAACTTAAAACTAACCAGATATAGAAAGATTAATATGAAAGAAAATATATTGTCAGAATTAGAAAAAGTAAATCAACGACTAAAATCAGCCAAGAAAAAAGTCACAATTCGGGAATCTAATGGAAGTTTACAATTACGAGCAACATTACCAATTAAACCAGGAGACAAGGATATAAAGGGAACTGGGAGAAAGCAATATAATATTAGTTTAAATATTCCGGGGAATTTAGATGGTTTAAAAACAGCCGAGGAAGAAGCTGATGAATTAGGAAAGTTAATTGCTCGAAAAACCTTTGTCTGGAATGATAAATATTTAGGGAATGAGGCAATTAAAAAAGATTTTCAAACCATTGATGAATTACTAAAAAAATTTGAAGAAGAATATTTTAAAACCCATAAACGCACCACAAAAAGCGAGCATACTTTTTATTATTACTTGACTCGAACCAAGAGATTTACTAATCCACAAGACTTAGCAACGGCTGAAAATTTAGTCAATTCAATTGAAAAAATCAACAAAGAATGGGCAAAATATAACGCTGCAAGAGCAATATCGGCATTTTGTACAACATTCAAAATCAAGATTGATTTATCGAAATATTCTCAAATGCCTGCACATAATCCCCGGAAGATACCGACAGATGTAGAGATATCTGCGGGGTTTATTAAATTCGTAGATTACCTGAATATTAGAGGTAAACAAGTTAATAAAAATGTTCAAGATAGCTGGCAATTATGGCGTTGGACATATGGAATGTTAGCAGTTTTTGGTTTACGTCCACGAGAGCTTTTTATTAATCCTCATATTGATTGGTGGTTGAGTGATGATAATACAGATATGACATGGAAAGTTGATCAAGATTGTAAAACTGGGCAGCGAACTGTATTGCCTTTATACAAACAATGGATTGTAGATTTTGATTTACGAAATCCCGAATATATAAAAATGTTAGTAGATGTAATTAATCAAAAAGATCAAAATAATCATGCACAAATAACGGCATTAATACAGCGAATTAGTTGGTGGTTTCGTAAAATCGGATTAGACTTCAAACCCTACGATTTACGTCATGCTTGGGCTATTCGGGCGCATATTTTGGGAATTCCCATCAAAGCAGCAGCAGATAATTTGGGACATAGTGTACAGGTACATACTCAAACTTATCAGCGCTGGTTTTCCTTGGATATGCGGAAGTTAGCAATTAATCAAGCTTTGAATAAAAAGAGTGAAGTTGAGTTGGTTAAGCAAGAAAATCAAAGATTGAGGTTGGAGGTGGAGAAATTGAAGATGGAGAGGATTTATAAAATAAATTTCTAAAAATATTCTTAATTTAATTTATGATGCCTTACCATTCCGTCGCAATAAACCCTACTTCTTAGCGCGATCGCAATATTCAAATTTAGAGATAACATAACATCATGTGCGGTTAAACACTTGTAATCAAATTGGTTCGGAAACAGTCAACAATTAGCAATTAGCCATTACCAATCAACAGCGAATAAGAACTAATCATCCGGAGATGATATAACACCTTGACGACAGGGATAATTGATGGGTAAATAAACTCGTGTAATGGGAAACCGTTAAGGAATCCTTAAATAGGAGTTAAATCATGGAACTAGTTGAACAACTCATCAGCAATTTAGGGGTACAGGAAGAGCAAGCGAAAGGAGGGGCTGGATTAATTTTAAAGCTTGCTCAAGATAAACTTGGAGGTGGAGAATTCGCCAAGGTAGCATCGGTTATTCCTGGTTTGGATACACTTTTAGGTGCAGCACCTAATGAATCTGGTGGTGGTATGATGGGTGCTTTAGGTGGTATGGCTGCTGGGATGATGGGCGGTAATCAAGGTGCTGCTTTAGGCAATTTGATGAGTTTGGCTGGTGGCTTTTCACAGTTGGGAATGAATGGGGATATGGTAACAAAGTTTTTTCCGATTATTCTTAATTTTGTGCAGCAGAAAGGTGGAACTGAGATAGCAGGTATTTTATCGAAGGTTTTACAGTAACACCAATCATCGGTTATCTAACAATATTACTCAAATTAGATAATCTATTCGCAATTATCGGCTTCAATTCAGTTTGCGTTAACGCAATTACTCCCAAAATTCTCTAAGATTACCGATATAGTTGATTATTCCGTGTTCCCTATTCCCTATTTCCTCAAATCGGTAATCTTATGTCGTCAAGGGAATAATAATTAGTAATTTAGTAATTTAGTAAATAACATAAAACCAGAGGTAAGCAATGAAAAAAATTGAAATTAATACTAAATGGGTTGAAATTCCTCATAATGATTTATTAATTGATGTTTATTTAGCGCAACCAGCAGGTGAAGGGAATAGAAGTGCGGTTATCGTTTTTCAAGAAATTTTTGGGGTTAATAGGAATATTCGAGATATTACTGAACTAATTGCTAAAGAAGGATATATTGCAATTGCTCCAGCAATGTTTCAACGAATTGCTCCGGGTTTTGAGTATGGATTTAGTGCAGAAGATTGTGGTTATAGCTCAGAAGCTTATCGCCGAGGTATGGAATGTTATCAACAAGTAAAGTATCAAGAAATATTCAGCGATATTCAAGCTACTATTACTTATTTGAAAAGTTTACCTAATATAAAAGCTGATTCGATTGGTTGTATTGGTTTTTGTTTTGGTGGTCATGTGGCTTATATGGCTGCAACTTTACCCGATATTAAAGCCACAGCTTCATTTTATGGAGGAGGAATTACTACTTCTAGTTATGGTGAAGAAATTCCAACTTTAAATCGTACTTCTGAAATTCAAGGTACTATTTATACGTTTTTTGGTAATCAAGATACATTAATATCCCAAGAAGATAATCAGAAAATAGAGGCAGAATTAAAGAAACATAATGTTAATCATCGTGTTTTTAGATATGATGCAGGACATGGATTTTTTGCCGGATTTTTTGTAGATAAATATCCATTCTTAGCACAAAATTCCAGTTATAATCCTCAAGCTGCTCCCGATGCTTGGAATTATGTTTTAGAACTGTTTGAAAATCATCTTTAAATCTCATATTAGGAGATAATTTGGTCATGGCTTTATCCTATTTTTTGCAGAAAGTTTGTGGAATTGGTTTTGTCGTATTAATATTTTTTCCTATTGTTGCAACTCCTTTAGATACAGAAGATAATCGATTAAATAACCGCAGAGACAAGGCAGTGCGTTGCGGAGGCTCCCTCCGTTGTAGCAACTGCCGCGCGGAGAGCGCAGAGGAAAGAGAGTACAAAGAGGTTATTAGTATAAGAAGAAATATTCAATCATCTAAAGCACAATCTAAAATTAACTTTGAAAGTGTTTTTAAAGAGCTTGGGATTGAAGGCTCAATTGTAATTTATGATGCGAGGAATAAAAAATTTTACGAACATAATGCTGCTCGCAATTCTACAGTTTTCTTTCCCGCTTCTACATACAAAATTTTAAATACTTTAATTGCTTTGGAAACGGCAGTTATTCACGATGATGTCACTGTTTTAACTTGGGATGGGATTAAACGGGATATTGATGTATGGAATCAAGATACAAATCTTCGTCAAGCTTTTAAAAATTCAACTGTTTGGTTTTATCAAGTTTTAGCTCGTAAAATTGGTAACGAGCGGATGCAAAGTTTTATTAATAAAATAGGTTATGGGAATCAACAAATTGGTACGGCAGAAAATATTGATAAATTTTGGTTAGAAGGACCTTTACAAATTACTCCTAAACAACAAATTGAGTTGTTAAAAAAGGTTTATGATGGCAAATTACCCTTTTCACAACGCAATTTGAATTTACTCAAAGATATGATGATTGTCGAGCAAACCCCAGATTATACCTTGCGAGGAAAGACAGGTTGGGTAACTAGTACAAATCCCAAAATTGGCTGGTTTGTGGGATATTTGGAACAGAATAACAAAGTATATTATTTCGCGACTAATATTGATATGCCGAATGTTAAATTAGCTCCTGCTCGAATTAAAGTGACTCGTCGTTGTCTGCAAATGTTGGGATTATTTTGAATAAAAATATGTTTTTACCCATAAGTAAGTTCGGAAAACTCTACTAACTCATATCGTAAAAGCGAACCTAACTTTTTATCTATAATTTTATAGTTCTAACTATTCTATCTGCGAGCAAATAGAAACTCGATTTGTATTTTTGGCTTAAAATTAGGGGAGGAGAACACAGAATAATTTACCTCCCCTATAACTAAATTTAAACTTTAAACAAATTTCTGTGCTTGTTCAAATCGTTGATTAACTTCATCCCAATTAATTGTATTCCACCAAGCTTCTAAATAGTCATTACGACGATTTTGGTAATTAAGATAATATGCGTGTTCCCAAACATCGTTACCCATGATAGGGTATTTACCTATCATCAAAGGACTATCTTGGTTCGCAGTACTCATCACTTCTAACTTGCCATTTTTGTTACGCACCAACCAAGCCCAACCACTACCAAAACGTTTCGCTCCAGCTTCGTTAAATTGATTTTGAAAATTACTGAAACTGCCAAAATCTTTTTTGATTGCAGTTGCGATCGCACCGTTGGGTTCCCCGCCACCGTTGGGTTTCATGATTTTCCAAAACATGGAATGATTCACATGACCACCACCATTATTCCGTACTGTATTACGAATATCAACGGGTACACTATTGAGATTAACCAACAATTCTTCGACATTTTTTTGTTTCAACTCTGGATGTTTATTTAAAGCTGCATTTAAATTCTTTACATAAGCCGCATGATGCTTATCGTGATGAAACTCCATCGTTCTGGCATCAATATAAGGTTCCAAGGCTTTATAATCGTAAGCTAAAGGTGGTAATTTGACAGCATCCGAGCCATTTTGAGCAATTGTCGAAGTAGAACTTTTTTCATCCGCTAAAGCACTAGTCTCCAAAGCAAACGTACTTACACCAACTCCAAGTAAATATAAAAAATGCCGACGTTTTAAAGTCATAAGGCTAACCCTAAGTAATTTATTCTTATTCTCTAAGATTTAGGGTACAAATTAAACAGTTATCAGTTATCAGTTGACAGAGCGTTGTGTGGTGGGAGATTAAGATAGGGAGCATATCAATAGATAAATTTATTTACCTGAATATTGCCAATTTGGTACTATTGATTTAAGCAGATGAATGCAAAAAAATTTATGGCAAAGCGTAAAAAAAGTAATCTCAACTGGATTAAGGAAACGCTTGAACTAAATCCCGACCACCACTGGGAATCTCCACCGGAGTATAAGATATTTGTTGCCGGTAGAGGAGCTGTTCGCTTCAATGTTCCTCATGATTGGCATTTTGAACCCAAAGAAAATTCATTTAGGTTTTGCGATCGCAAACCACCATTAGATGATTGTGGTTTAGAAGTATCTTACAACCATTTACCGCCAAGAGATTGGAGTTTATTTCCCTTAAAACGTACTTTGAAGAAGATAATCGAAGACGACAGTCGCAATCCTTTTGAAGTTGGCGAAGTAATTACCGTCAAGCGTCAAACCGCTCGCATTGTATGGATTGAGATGAAATTTATCGACACTCAAGAAGAACCAAGAGAAGCCTTTTCCCGCACTTGTATCGCGATCGGTTCAAATATTCAATGTTTAATCACATTCGAGTTTTGGGCTGACCAAGCAGAACAATGCACACCCGTATGGGATGAAGTGATGCGGAGTTTGACTTTAGGATTATATATTCGTGACCCCAGAACTGGTTTGGCTTTTCCGGATTAAGTCTAAAAAGACCCGGAATCCTAGAGGTTTTCCGATATCAATTCCATACATTTGCTTGCAAGTTCCTCTATCGTTGAAGTCGAGTGCAAGAGTTGATTTGCCTACATGAGAAGAGCCACCAATTAAAATTACTCGTGTTTGTTTGAGCGATTTATTCATAAACCGGCAAAGAATAATATCGGGGAGTTTTTAACCTGTGCTAACTATAAAGCTATTTTCCTGATTAGATTTACCACATTCAACTTCCACTGACGAATGAGTTTCAACCCAAACTACAGCACCACAACTTAACGGTTTTTCTGGTCGATAAACTATTTCACAAGGACCATTGATCTTCACTGAAAAACCGTAAATATTCTGAGTGCGATGTTTGACTGTAATTACGGGAAGTGAATTTTGTTGTTTGAGATTTTGTTGAATTCTATGTCTATTTACATGAATTTTAGTTGTTGCAGGATTTCTCCTACACCATTTGGCTTTTGGACCGCGACTACCCCGACTAATAATCGGATTCCCTTCAAATAACGGTATTATCCAATTTTTCCCAGCTTTATAAGCCCCTTTAACTCTACCTTGAGCAATTAAATAGCGCATTCTAGAGTTTGAAATATTCAAAATTTCTGCCGCTTGGCTAGTACTTACATACATAAAAAAAACTATTGTGATTAAAAGTTAGTTTATCAGTTCTGGTGGTACATTTTTCCTTCGACGAGAAAATTTAATTGTGAAAGTTACAATTTTGAAAGTCGAATCGTGATTGTGCAAGCTCGTTGCTATTGTAAAAGTCGTTCACACAAAAGTCGGGTTTTTATGACAGTTGTCCGATGTAAAGAATGTTTTTCGTAAAAGACTTCTCACCAACCTCGTCGTAAAATCTTTTTGATGTTTTATAGTTATTCAGCAAACCGATAAAAATTCCCGACCAGTTTTTCACCAATCGGGAATTTAAAACATTAATAAATTAAAACAAGAGTTCTATCTAGATTCAATCAGTAAACAGTATGTACTTTGTTTGGGGGATTTACACCCCCGCTTTTAGAGACCTACCACCTTCTTAGTGTGGCGTTTCGCCGTCGTATTTAACTGATAACTGATAACTGTTAAAACCTACTTCTTAGCAAGAGCTTCCCGCTCTTTAACTTCCTTAATCACGTCATCAGCGACATTCTTAGGACAAGGAGCATAATGGTCGAATTCCATCGAAAACTGACCGCGACCGGAAGTCATAGTACGTAAATCGCCGATGTAACCAAACATCTCACTCAAAGGAACTTCTGCTTTGATGCGAACCCCTGTAGCACCGGGGTCTTGGGACTTAATCATTCCACGACGACGGTTCAAGTCACCAATTACATCACCAACATGGTCGTCTGGTGTAAATACATCCACATTCATGATTGGCTCAAGTAACTGAGGACCGGCTTTGGGTAAAGATTGACGATAACCAGATTTTGCGGCAATTTCAAAGGCGATCGCACTGGAGTCAACTGGGTGATAAGCACCATCAGTTAAAGTAAATTTCACATCTACCAAGGGGAATCCAGCTAAAACACCTTTATCAATACTGCTTTCAAAACCCTTCTGTACTGCGGGCCAAAATTCTCTGGGTACACTACCACCAGTTACTTTTGACTCAAATTGGAAACCAGTACCGGGTTCACCGGGTTCAATAATATATTCAATCTTACCAAATTGACCAGAACCACCAGATTGCTTTTTATGGATATAGGTATCTGTGATTTGCTTGGTAATCGATTCGCGGTATGCTACCTGCGGCTTACCAACTTCTACCTCAACACCGTGAGTCCGTCTGAGGATATCAACTTTAATATCTAAGTGAAGTTCTCCCATCCCTTTAATAATCATCTCACCGCTATCAGGGTCGGTTTCAACTTGGAAGGAGGGGTCTTCTTGAACCATCTTGCTCAAAGCCATACCCAACTTCTCAGAGCTTCCTTTCTTGGCAGGTGCTACCGCAATGGAAATTACGGGGTCAGGGAATACCATTGGTTCGAGGGTTGCGGGATTTTTCGGGTCGCACAAAGTATGTCCAGTTTGAACATTCTTCATCCCCACAATCGCAATAATATCCCCAGCTTGAGCCGAGTCTCTTTCTTCGCGAGAATTGGCGTGCATTTCCACCAGACGGCTGACACGTTCACTTTTACCAGTGGCAGTATTAAGGACGGTATCGCCTTTTGTTAGCGTACCTGAATATATCCGAGTAAAAGTCAAAGCACCAAAACGGTCATCCATAATTTTGAATGCTAACGCTCGCATAGGCGCTTCTGCATCAACTATGGCAAATTCGCCGGTTTCATTACCTTCAAGGTCAACTTCTGGCTGAGGTTTAACTTCTGTGGGGTTGGGTAGATAATCAACAACAGCATTAAGTACTAATTGTACGCCCTTATTTTTAAAGGAAGAACCGCAATAAGTAGGGAAGAATGCTAAATCTATAGTACCTTTACGAATACAGCGTTGTAGTTCCTCGACGGATACCTCTTCACCTTCGAGATATTTTTCCATCAAACTATCGTCTTGCTCTACAGCCATTTCCACCAACTTTTCGCGCCAAGCTTCGATATCATCCTTCATCTCGGCGGGAGGTTCTTTTATTTCGTAATTCATGGGGTCGCCGGATTCATCCCACACCCATGCTTTACGAGTCAGCAAATCGACAACACCAACGAAATCACCTTCTGTTCCGATGGGTAAAACCATTACTAAAGGCTTCGCAGCAAGGACATTTTCCACTTGCTTGACAACTCGGTAAAAATCTGCTCCGATGCGGTCGAGTTTGTTGACGTAAATAATCCGGGCAACTTCGGAATCGTTAGCATAACGCCAATTGGTTTCCGATTGCGGTTCCACACCACCAGAGCCACAAAAAACACCGATTCCACCGTCGAGGACTTTCAAAGAACGATATACCTCAATCGTGAAATCAACGTGTCCTGGAGTATCGATGATGTTCAACTGATGTTCGTTCCAGAAGCAGCTTGTTGCAGCGGATTGAATCGTAATCCCCCGCTCTTGCTCCTGCTCCATGAAGTCCGTTGTCGCTGCACCTTCATGAACCTCACCGATTTTATGAATTTTACCAGTAAGTTTGAGAATTCTTTCAGTTGTAGTTGTTTTTCCTGCATCAACGTGGGCGAAGATGCCGATATTTCGATAACGAGTGAGGTCTTTCATATTTAACTATATAACTAGGTGCTAGAACGAGAAGGCGGCTATCCTTGAGTATTACTCAAAGGGGAATCGGCGAAGATTTGCACTCAGCAAGGGCTGGAACTCGACCGTCTCGGACATTTTAAGTCCTTTTCATGCCGATGGTTAATATACCATTTGTTAAGTAATTATAATTTATTTAGATGTCAAGGTGAAACAGTTCGGGCGTAGTGGTACCCGAATTTTCCACGGAGGAAATACGTAAAATGGGTAATGGGTAATGGGCATTAGGAAAAACATTTATAATCTAAAATCTAAAAGCTAAAATCAAATGAGTAACTGGATACAAGTCAAAGGGATTATCAAAAAAGGTTATGGTGTTGCATCGGGAAGAGGAGGAGATATTCGTTTTCCTGGGGGAACTATTGCCATGCAAAAGTCTTTCTTTTATGAGCAAGGGCTGGATTTAGAACCTTATTTTTCGGGAACGCTGAATATTTCCATATCTCCTTACAAATATTCAATTAAACAAGCTAAGTATACTTTTAGAAATATCAAATGGGCAAAAAATGAACCGGCGGAGGATTTTTCGTTTTTTGATTGCCGAATTCTACTCAAAAATAGTGAATTACAGCCAGGATTAATTTATTATCCTCATCCAGAAACGAAGCCAGAGCATTTTCAAGCTGCCGATATCTTGGAAGTTATTACTTTTAAATGTGATGATTTGAAATATGATCATGAGGTGTTTTTCCAGGTAGATAGTGGTCAGATTGAGATTAGTTAAAGGAAACATGAGAATAGTTTTAACGCAGAGGAGCGCTCAGGTTTTCGCAGAGTAACGTTGAGTATTTTTTGTAGATAATTTAAGATTGTAGCCGATGTAACTAACGTAAATTTAGTCTAAAAATATTGTATTGAAAAATGTTGTTAATTTTACAGTTTCAAAGTCACATAATTTTTGCTTGATTCAAGGAACTAGATAAAATCAAATTTTTCACAAATAATTATGCAAATTATTTTTATTGATTAAATAGAAAAAATTATATTTAGGCTAATAATAGTCTATTTGTTTTGTTAATTCTCATAAGTCTTACTCTAACTAAATTATAATACCATTACTAAGTTCGGAGTAATCCCAAGAGTGCATTTGACGGAATGGAAGACCCATTTTTATGACTGATAGTGGTAACTAGTTCAAGTCTCGGAAAACTTTAAGGGGGAGCGGTAGAATTTCCCTCGTCATTGATCGAGAAAAAATCTGCTTTATTATTAGCAACAGAGACTTTTAGTAAAAACTAAAGTGTTATATAGGAATTTAAATGTTTCTGCATGGAGTATAATTTGTTGTAAGTCACTCGGCGTACTTCAGTATAATCGCATTAAGGAGCAAGGGTTCTTTCGTACATAGCGTGCTTAATTTTTAATTAAAGTCGATAATTTTGTTTAAAATCAAGGCTTACAGGCACTTACAATCTAAATTTCAGCTTGAAAAGGTGTTTTGAAGTTAATAATGGCTGT
>JAAUSO010000284.1 GCA_012033205.1 Richelia sp. SL_2_1
GGTTGACCTACTAATAGTGCCATCTGTCGGTCGCTCATGAATAAAGCACCATTCGGTAGTTGATAAGCTTTCCAGCATTGCTCGTAATATCGCCAACAGGAAATTGATACTCTTGGCAATTGTGCATCATAATTTGGATCGATATTTATGTTATCTTTTTGGTTCATAACTACCAACAATTATAGTTTTATCAGCAATCTAAATTGAGCCAAAGATTCCTAGATTCATTGACAAATTTGTCTTATAAAAGAAATAAGTGAATGTTATCCCCCTATACAAACAACCAGACAAATATGTCTGGTACGAAGGATTATTACCCTTTAATTGGTAGATTTAATTAACGCACCTTTTCGTAGCTAAAAAAAGTAGATAGCACCAAATTTATAACAACACAAACTTTACCAAAAAAGGCAGTCGGCAGTCGGCAGTCGGCAGTAGAAAAAACAGTAAATGAGTGCCTTTTTCAGGTTCAAAGCCCCTGTCTTGAAAGTAACTTTTCGCTAAATTAATTTATGGGTTACGACTGCCTACTTTCCACTGCCCTTTATCTATGCTTTAAATCGCACATTGTTAAATTCATACTAACTTAAAAATATGGAGGCTTCAAAATGTTACAATCACCAGTTAAATTATTCTCAAAAAGTAAAATAATTGTTCTCAATATTGAGATACTTTCTCTACACAAATCGATCTATTTTTTAAATATATACACGTAAGTTTCATATAGGAAACGTGCATTAAATAGCCTGTTATTAGCTAGCTTCAAGGCTTAGATTCTGAAAACAATATTCTTATGGATAAATATTGCTATTGATATCATCCATACCTTTATTACTGGTACAAAGATATCAGTATTCTTTCTTTGATTGCACTAATAAATGCTGAGTTATTTTTATCACCTATTACACTGAATTTTGAAAAAATAGATAAATTTCATCTTAGATGCAGCAATTATGATGTTAATAGGATTGTTGTTGCTGGTTATATTTGGAAACATTGATCGCGTTGGGTAAAATTTTTCGTATCGACATGAATCTTTTTTCTGGCATCGCAACAACCACATTGGGTAAAGTTTTGAGAAACTCTGACGGTAATGGTGCATTTTCGTTATCGAGAGTGAGATAAAGCGTTCTATGGTTATGAGGTGCATTTCTTGCCACAATCTTGAGTGCATCTATTGGAGAAGAATTTAGAACCGCTGTTTTTATCAATCCATGATTTGAACCACCGACACTCAGATGAAACCAACCACTTGAGCGTCTACTACCCGGATGTAAACTAAATTCGTGTTCGCTGTTTTTCAAAGAATATAAATAAGCTCCTGTTGTTCCTCCATCTAAATTCCTAGCTATAAAAACTGCATTCCCGTCAGTTGAAGCATATAGCAAACCTCGTTCTTGTAAGGTTTTTAAAAGCTTCTGTGGAATAGAATGCTTTTGAGTTAAGTAATGATCTATTTCCTCAAAGCGTCGCGCTTCCGGTTTGGGTGGTACGAATATATACTCAGGTGTTTGACGCGCAATACTTGAAGCACTATTAGAGACTACATTAAGCATAGCTTTTTCACCAAATCTGTCCCGCAACCAAACTACTGCATCATCGAAATTACACTTATTAACGCTCATTACCAACAATAAGGGGTTATCATCCTGCTTGTATTGATTCAGCCCTAGTTCGTAAGCAACTTCGGATAGTGATAAATTCTGTTGTTCGTGGTTTACTCTAAGTGAGTATAATTCCTTTTCTAAAGAGTATCGTAACTGTTCGCTCCGAGATGCAGTTTGCTTTAACTCGGTAAGCCGCTGAAGAATGCGATCGCGCTCTCTCAACTGAGAATTAATCAACTCCAACTGCGGACTTAATAGCTCAATTACCCTTTGTCTATATGCAACACTTCCTTCTTGTGCTTGTGGTTGGGGAATATAACGCTCCAAATCGAGTAATTGGGAATCTTGATTTACTGCTGCATAATACTTCTTGACTCTAGTGTGAGTCGCAACACTCCCTTTAACACCACGCATTATTCCCAAATGTTCAACAGCATTAGCAAAACTATCTTGCAGTTGGTACATTTTCACTCTCGTACCAAATAATGCTTTACAGTTCAGTTTTCCCCGCTCATCCAAGGGTACAAGATAAGCATGAATATGTGGTGTTATTTCATCGAGATGTAAGGAGGCTTTGACTATGCGATCGCCCCAACAATTATCTAACCACTTAACAACTGCCTCTACGAAATCATCTAAACGCTGTTTGTCATAGTTACCACCTTCGTATGCTGCATAAGGACGAAAGTATTCTGCACTCGCACTCAGTAACATCTCGACTGCTAGAACAGCATCAGAACGATATTTTTGGGAACCGATTTTGTTTCTCACTATCATTTCTAAATCGAGGTTGTCGCAATTTCCTATAACTTCTAAATTCTTGATCTGTGGGTTTGCGTTAGGTGTGTATACCTTTCTTGCAGTGTGTGCTTCACTCCGAGCTAAAGCACCCCAGGATTTGATTTTCTGAATTCGGCAGATTGTAGAAGCCATCTTTTTTATCTAAGAAAATAATAAGAAAGGCAGTCGGCAGTCGAGAAGAAGTATTTTCATTCCCCTTGCTCCCTAGTGGGCAATGGGAAAATCAGCGGAGAATGCTGCTCTAAAGGTTTAAACCCGGATGATTTATTCATGAGTTTACTACTGCCAACTGCCCATTTTCTACTGCCCTTCATTGTTATCGCATTTATTAGGAAGAGTACAGAATTGATTTCTAAAAATATCTAAAAATAGCCAATATATATACCTAATTAGTTACGTAAAAAGAAAAAAGTATGAGTATTTTTTGAATCATATATGTTCTGTATAAAGACTGATAAGTTCGATTTTTCCCACTATTTCTGTTTAATATATAAAACACTAAATATTACCAAAACTAGTAATTATACAGAAGTATTATTTCAAGATGATGTTCTTTAAATAGAAGCATAGAAATAAATACAGCAGCATAACAATATTAATTGATATAAGTTTAACTATCGCTGATTTTATACTGATATTTTTCAGCACTTATTGCTTAAGTATATTATCTGTCTTTAGTTATATTGCAGTAATTAGGATTAGTTTGCTAACAAGGTAATTAAGAATTTTATTTTATGAAAAGGGAGAATGAAGGGCAGTGGAAAGTAGGCAGTCGGCAGTGGTATCTATCAATAAATAATGGTGCCTTTAAACCCGCTCACTGGCAGTCTGGAACTTCTTTTTACTACTGCCGACTGCCGATTGCCAACTGCCTTTTTCGGTAAATTAAATAGTGAATGTATTAGCCTTGCTAATCAGATGTACCTTGCTAGAAAAACCATTATTCGGAAATCAAGAACTATGACCAATTCAATTTTTGACGTGATTAGCTTGAATTATTTGCCAGCCATTATTCAAAACTGCATGTGTAGTGTGTTTCACCTTTATAACTAAGAAAAAGCTGGAATATTTTATGCCCTATTTTTAACGCTGCATTTAATATTTTCTCAAATTACCACCGAATTTAGTCATTTAATACTGTGCTTTATTCCTCAATCCCTATCTCAGTAACAGTTAGACAGGTTTCAAAAATAAAAATAATTAGAAGGAATTACAAGGAACTTTTAATCAGAAATAGCCTCCAATGTCCATAAGTTTGAGTAATGATCGACCTTTGTTTTCCTTACTTTTCCTTTGATTCCCTTGCAAAAAACGTATTAAATTAATAAAAACCCATGAGTAAAAACACTCAGCAGAAAAACAATTCTTCCCCCTTGCTAATTTTGGCTTTGGATTTTGGAGGAAGTGCAACTAAAGGTATTTATTGCACGTTGAAGCAAAATCAAACAGCATCTTTGGTAATGGAACCGGAGGTAGTAAAAATTTCTTTAGATTCAATCGCTTCTGAAATATTGGGTGCAACTGAACCAGAAAACGCTGCATGGGTTAATTACATGGGTGAAACCTTTGCTGTGGGATATTTAGCGAAAAGTAAGTACTATGCAAATCAGGGATTGAGGGAATTAAAGTACGAACGCGCTGTTGCGAAGACATTAGCTTTCGTCTGGGCTATCTCGCAAAAACTTCATCTGGGCGCAAAATTTCGACTCGCACTTATTTGTTTGTTACCACCAGGGGAGTTTGAGAATAAAGATAGTTTTTGTAAGCATCTTGAAGCAGCATTTGCTGGCTTTATGACACCTACCGGAAAAATGCAGCTTGTATTGACTCAATTCAAGTGTTTACCTGAAGGTGCGGGAATATATCTTGCTTACCAGAAGAAACTGGGAGAGGCTATCAAAACAAAAACGATTGCATTGGTAATGGTGGGTTATAGAAATGCGTCGGTGTTAATCAGCGATAGGGGGATAGTTGCACCAGATGGAAAAACTTCTGATTTGGGGATGATTCGATTATTAGAAAAAGTAGTTGCTAGAACTTCCGGACAGAATGCTTCGCAGTTAGCTCCTGCTGTGGTGGCTGCTGGTAGCGATATCTCTACTACTCCTTTAACCAAGTTGTTGAAAAGTACTACTAACATCAATAAACGCCATGAATTGATGCAAATACAAAAAGCTATAAAAGTTGCTACGAGTGAATATGCGGCAGTGCTTACAAGTTGGTTAGACCAAGTAGTTTCGCGTTCGGTGGTTTCAGAAATATTATTTTGCGGTGGAACTGCAAATTACATGAGGAGAGAGTTAAATTCTCACTACAGTGGAACACCTTGTTTATGGGGAGTTGGTGCAGATATTCCAGCACAAGTTGATAGCTTTGGTTTGGGAAGTCGTTTGGCTGATGTTTACAGTGTATTTTTGTATTTCTTGAAACAATTAAATGAAGGGCAGTGGAAAGTAGAAAGTAGGCATTAGAAAATGGAAATCCCTACACTGCCTACTACCTTATCCTAATTACAATTTCCAACACCCACCTACTTAGATGTGTAATAAACAAATCGATTTTCGTTGGCGTTATCAACCATGTCAATCACTGGATGTCCAGTTAATGAATTATATTCAAGCGAGTCGGATTACGGGTAAAACGCAAATGATGCTTGTAGCAGTGCGTTCATTTTGGTTAACTCATGCTGTTGCTGATTATTCAGATTCGGAAAAAGAAGTGCAGCACATAGCTCAAATTTGTGTGAAAGCTCTTAGAAAACAAGCAGAAGAGATTGTTGAATTAGCAAGATTAGAAGATACTTCTCTAAAATTTTTAACACCAGATTATTCTTGCTCTAATTCTCACGATAGAGTATCTCATTCAAATAATAATGATTATGACGATGCGGGTTTGAGTAATTTTATGTAGCAAAATTTTTCAATCAAAAAACATATAGGTAACAGAAATGAGCTTTAGAAAAGTTAAAAGAAAAAGAGGAAGACCGAGAAAAACTACTTTAACTGTTACTCAAGAGAATCAAGACAATAATAATTCCGAAAAATTAACTATAGATAATAATGAATTACCGACGAATGAAAAAATAGAAAATTGGGATAAAGAACTTGATGGAAATGAAGTAAATGAAGAAATCACAGAACCTCCAGTTGATAATGAGTTAGAGACAAACCAGAGTACAACCATTGAAAATAATGAAGAAAATCTTCAAACACCAACAAATGGTTTTGTTCCATTAAAAAGAGAGAATAGTTTCAAAGAGCCAACAATTATTCACATTATTGACGGAGAAAAAGGGGGATGCGGTAAATCATTTTTTTGTAGAACATTTATCGAATACTGCAATTCCATCGCTTACGATGTGGTAATTGTCGATGCAGATATTAGTAACAAAGACATAGCTAAAATCTATCCCTCTGTTGAGGTTGCTTTTTTTAGTGATGATGAAAAGCTGGCATCGGAAGCAGATAAAATATTTGATTTGGCTTTTCAAAAATCAGTACTTGTTAATTTACCCGCTCAAGTTTATTCAAATGTTACTAACTGGATAAGACGTAATGATTTGGTCAATTTGGGAAAAGATAATTCAATCAAGTTTATCAAATGGTTTGTTTGTACGGGAGGGGTTGATTCAGTAAATTTCTTTCTTAAATCTTTAAATGATTTAGGAGATGACATTATTCATGTATTTGTCA
>JAAUSO010000285.1 GCA_012033205.1 Richelia sp. SL_2_1
TGATGGTGATTGTTTTTCTAGTCGAGTACTACTGGTTGGCTCAACAGGTAGTACTAATGGTGATTGTTTTTCTAATCGAGTACTACTGGTTGGCTCAACAGGTAGTACTAATGGTGATTGTTTTTCTATTTGAGTACTACTAGTTAACAGATCGAGGTTGATTTGTTCCAACACCCTAACTATAAGTTCAACAATTTGAAGTGGTACACACCAACAATCTGAGGTTTTTTTCTTACCCTCGTTCAACGAGTCCGTTGAGGTAGAGTAATCGCTCCCAAGCAATCGCGGCGATTCTAGGGTCCAGGATATTTCCGAGGGCTGCTCGACGCGCTCTAATAATTGGGTTGCCGCTCGGCACTCCTGGGGATCTGTCCACCCGATTGGCAGTCCAAACTCCTGTTCCAACCATTCTGGATTGAATACTTCGTTCTTCTTGATAATTCCCAGTTTCTTGGCTTTGGCTTCTGACTTGGTGTTCCCAGGGGGTCGCCCGTTCCCACTCAAACTTAAGGCTCCCGGACGTGGCAATGAGTAAGAGTCTTTTCCCAGACCATCTGGTTCCAAAGTGAAATCGTGTTCCGACAACAATCCATTGTGCATCGTACCCGCTGATTTGAAGCTGCCGGAGCATCTGTTTAAAATATGTTCCGGGTTCATCTCCTGGATATCGGGGTGCTGATAGCAATCCGGGGACGTTTTCGAGACAGAAGAATTTAGGTTGGGCTGTTGTGACAACTCGCAATACTGGGGGGATACAGTCTCGCGGGTCTGCGGCGGCGAGACGTTTTCCTTCAACGGTAAAAGGTTGGCATGGTGGTGATGATGTAATGCAATCGATTTCTCCCTTTCTAAGTTGGAGGTCGCGCACGTCTCCATAGATAGGGACATCTGGGAAGCGTTGCTGCAATATTTCTCTACACCATTCGTCGGTTTCGCACAGTCCGCATAGTTCGACTTTTCGGGTGATGATTCCCCAGAGGGGAAACCCTGCTCCAACTCCGCTACACAAGTCAATCTGTCGGAGTTTTCTTTTTCCCAGCATAGCCATGCCTGCTCATATTCCTGGTTAGAATTAAAATCATCGGGGTCTGGTGGTTCAATGCTTTCATCCCAAAAAGCCGTAGGGTTCCTGTTGGAGTCAAACTTTCGCGGAACTTCACCAAAATGCGCCGAGTTCCAATCGGAAGAAATTTCATTACTCCCAACTTCTTCTTTTCTCTCTTCTAAGACTTCTTCATCTACAGCAACTTTATTCTGTAAAATTTCAGGAAGACCATCAGGTTCATCCCAAGCGGGGTCATAAAAAGCTCCGTCCCAATCGCTTTTGTAGCCTTGTATCTCAGTTTGGTGATATAGTTCAATATCAAAAAGTGTAGTCATTTTTTTATATCCTCAAAGCAACTAAGTATGTTGGCGTTGAAAATTGTAATTAAGACAAGGCAGTAGGGAAAAGGCAGGGGGCAGGGAGAAAGAAAAATTCTACTTAGATAATTAATGGTGTAAATTGTTTTTCATCGGGACTGCCTTCTGAATACAAGAACCAAGCTAAACTTCCTTACTAAGTTGGAATATCAAGCCGCTGTCCGATTAATCTGGTAGCATTAAATTATTCACAAGCATCTCCTTATGAATTTGGCTAATTATAGAATTATATAATTAAACGAGCAAAAATTATATTTATTATGTAAAGATGCATTACAGAGAAGCTTTTAATCAGACATTGAAAAAGTTTGGCATTCCTGCTAAATCGTTGGCGCTTAGTAGTGGAGTACAAGAGTGTCAGATTAGCCAATTCAGGAAAGGTAAAGATTTGATGGCTGAGACTCTTTTTAGTTTGATAGCTGCACTGCCAACAGAAGCAAAGATTTATTACTTTTCCTGTATAAATGGGGAATCTATGTTAGATGCGGTTGATTTGCGATCGCTAATTAGTTCCATGTCGGTTGACCGCAAATCCGAGGTATTGACTTTAATTGCGAACTCTTTAGTAGAAAACCAGACAAAACCTGAATCTGCTTCATTAATGCGAGCAGTTTGATGCTATTCCTTGTTGTTTCACTGTGTATCCCCCCAAAAAGAAGTAAGAACGGGTGCAAACTCTGAGGTATCCTCACTACTAGCAGGTTGTGCAAAATACTTAGCACGGTTTGCGATCGCTAAAATGCGATCGGTATCCCTAACATACAACGGCACCATTATCTCCCGTTGTTCCAACAACTCCGCCAAACCAATATTCATCTTGAGTCCTTGGTGAAACAGTTTGCGTGCAGCCTTCTCCACCATCCGAGCTAATTCCGCACCAGTACAATTAACAGTTTTATTGAGAATAATCCGCCATTCCTTCTGTGTAAGTACATTACTATCTTGATATCGCCGATCGAAAGAAGCCAAATGCATCATCAAAATTTCCTTACGCTCATAAGCTTGAGGAAATCCCACGTAGAATATTTCATCAAATCTTCCCATCCTAGTTAACTCTGGTGGTAACGCATCAAGTCGGTTAAGGGTAGCAACAACAAACACCGGGGTATTTTTATCTTGTAACCAAGTAAGTAAAGTTCCTAAAATCTCCGTTGAATTAATACCGGAACCGTCGTTCGTAGATGTAAAAAACAATTTATCCAACTCATCAAAGTAAAGCACCACAGGAGCGCAAGCTTCCACTCTTTCAAGCGTGCGTTTTAAATAAGTTGCACCACCACTAACAACCGCTGCTGTATCCACACTCACGAGGGGAAACCCTAAGATAAGAGCGCAAACATTTGCTGCAAGAGTTTTACCAGTCCCAGGTGGTCCCACCAACAAGCATCCCTTGGGAAGAGGGATATTTGCAAATCGCGCTTGAATCAAAAAATCATGCTTTGCTTGAAGGACAAACTTTTTGAATAAATCCAAACCGCCAAAATCAGGTACGCTTGGCTTGGAAACAAAATTCAAATTGAAAGAGCGAAAGCGATTAATCTTATAAGCTAAAAGATGCTTGGATAAGTCATTGATATTTGATTGTTCACAAGAACGATTTGCAATAGCTAATCCCAAACGAATCTCCTCAATAGTTAAACCAGAAACAGCATTTACCAAAGTTGATATATCAATTTGACTTACAAAATTAGGTAAATTGTTCTGTAGTAAATCAGCGATATCGAGAGATGAAGGTAATGGATTAAATAAAGTCGGAATTAAACTAGCTAATGATTCGGGCATTTCAACATTATCGGTAGTCAAAATGATTATTTTTTTGAAAACATCATTATTTTCTAGTTCGTAGTAGATATTAACTATTTGTGATGTAAGCTTATGAGAAAATAATCCTGATAATTTTGATTCTGTATTTGCTAAAGATAACAAGTTTTCAAAAATAAATATTCCCTGTGTCTGAGTATTCATCAAAAATTCAAAAGCAGCAAAAATATCTGTTTTACTATTGCATAAACGGCTTGTATTTATGGCAGAAAAAATTATTTGACCTTCTGAATTATAGTTGACTTGCTCAAAACATCCCCAGCCAGAATTCCATAAATAAACAGAAATATTTTCCGGCTCCGCACAGTTACGATAAATCCACTCTAAAACAGTCATGCGTTCCCTTGCTGAAGTAGTTACGTTAACTATAGGAACACCTGAATCAATCAACAAATTCAATTGAAATAATTCCATAATTAATATGTTGAGTACTAAACTAATTCATTACCTTGATTTCTTTTAGATTCAGATGAAACTAAATTTTGTTGTTTGGGCTGAAGCTTTGGTAGAATTTGCTCAAAATAAGTTAAATCCTTCTGACTCATATTACTTGTAAGCTTTCCTCCATTCTTTTCCAACAAGGTACCGCGTCCATCTTTCGCCTCAATATGTACGTTTCCTTCTGGGCTAGCTCGCCATTTATAAGAAAATACACCATCAATTTCGACAACTTTATGTTGAGCGATAGCATATTGCACTAAAGCATTAGTAACTCGTTCTACACCCTTAAAATACTCAGCTTCTTGCTTACCTATAGGAGTAAACGTTGTAGGTAGAGGCTCATTTTTCTTAAAAGAATGTTGTAAAGTCTTGATGTCTTGAATATGTATACCGTCCAAATTTCCTTTTTCAACTTTCACACCCAAAGGAGTTGCACGAAACTGCATTATTTGTTTCCCCGTAGTTTCGCTAGATACTTCATACAACGAACCTTGACGAGATATTCGGTAATCTCCCGCAGTATATTCACTTGTCCCCGGTTGAGTCTGGAGATGAAACAAAGCTTTTAGAGATGCAGCGCCTTTATGTTGTACGGAATTCTCTAGCCATTCTCGCATCTCCATTTTTATAGCAGAAGTGATGCTTTGAAATACAGTTGAGACATTATTAACGGCTTGCTGCCACCATGAACTGTTTCGAGGCTGCTGCAATCTTTGTTCGATTAATTTGTAAAAACTACGTTCTTGCTGTAATGCTTTTAACTCAGTTTTTAACTGTTCAACTTCTGCTAAAAGTAGATTTTTTAGAGGACTATCTTCTAAAAATTGAAGCGACTCTTTAACTCGCGTCGAACCATTAGTAAGTGGTAAATTTATATCTTGTTTAATTTCAGGTCTTTGATTATTGGAATTATTATTTAAAAAGTTGCTAACATAATCTTGCTTCTCATAAACTGTATTACTGGTTTCAACAACTTCAGATTTACTTTGACTTTGACTTTGATTTGATTCAGCTTCCAAGAAGCTATTAACAATTACTTTACCCTTTTCATCACTTTGTAAAATAACTTTTCCGTCCAATTCAACTCTTTTTTTTATTACTCCTGAAGCTATATCACCCATAGGGGTAGAGCGTAACTGTTGAAGTTCGGTAATTAGTTGAGGATTTAAAAACTGTCCCGATATCCCAGATATTTCATCTCGGAATTGATTATTATCTTGCCCATAAACCAACCTATCTCCATCAAATATTTTCAAATCTTGACGGTGGTTTTCTCCTGAATCTTTAGTATCTAATAAAGTTCGTAACAAAGTTTCAATTATTCGTTCGTAATGCTGCTGAATCGCAGTCGCATCACCGGAGTTTAAAGTAAATATGTCACTCATCACATTAACCCTTCTCTTGCTGGTATACGATTAAGAAGTATCTGTGAGTCTACATAAAAAATCGCTAATTCTCCATCAAACATCCAAGCTATAAAATTACTTTTTTCCTCAATGTTTCTCGCACATTCGTAGCATCCAAACTTATTAACTCTGCCAGCTAATAAACCATATTGGTCAAATATTTCTATGACGAAAGGACAATAACCTACATCTAATTGTGGTTTCTTAGCCGCTTCAATTAGTATTTGCTGCCATTCAGGATAATCCTCTAAAAAAGATGAAATATCTAAACTCAAATTCATTTGTTTTGTTTGCAATCTTTGCACTTTTTAACTCCATTTAGTATTCAGTAAATTTTAGTTTTTCTTTTCCCCCTTGCTCCCTGCACCCTGCCCCTTGCCCTCAGCAAAGCTGCCTTCAAAAAACACTTGCAAGCTCTTGAGGAGAAGGCAAAGCACCAGGTTTTTCAGGTAATGGAAATAATTCTTCTGCTAATTGAACACGTTTTAAAAACTGATTAGAACGTTCCAAATCACTAACTTGTTCTCCATTATTTTGAATCAATCTTTTTCGCACAAATTCCCATTTATCCTCAGACCAATTCATCTGTTGAATATCAGATAAAGGAACTTTTATTTTCTGCAACAACGGAACATAAGCTTCCGTACCCCTCTGGTAAGCTGGATTAATAATTACTGCTCTCCCAGTACCCATCTTGGCAAACTGAGCAGGTTCTAATAAATGCCTTTTTTGATAATGTTCGTTAGTACTGTGAGAACCTCCTCCTTTCCCCCTACTGCGAGATTTAGAATTAAAAGTTATTTCCATTTCTCCCAAATAATCGCTGAATAACTTGGCAGATTCGGGGTCTTGGGGGTTAAATATAAACTTAGTTGCGGTACCACCCAAAATAGCCCTTGTCAATTCTTTGCCGTAAACTTTTTCTAATTGGGCAATATTTTGATATCCTAAAATCCCTACCATCCCATCTTCCCTATTTTCATTCAGCCAATTTACTAGCGCTG
>JAAUSO010000286.1 GCA_012033205.1 Richelia sp. SL_2_1
AACGAGTCTCGTGATAGCAGAATACTGGAGAGCCGTGTACCTGGAAATCTCGTAAGCACGGTTCGGAGGGGGCTAGTTAGAAAAGGAACCATGATTACGGAAACCTCGCTAGCTGGCTACCCACTTTTCAAACAATCCAGGAAAAAGCTTCTTATATTATTAAATTTAACCCTAATAGTTTAATTTTAGCTAGCGGACATACTAGCGGTATTGTCAAACTGTGGGATACAAATAATGGACAATGTATACAGACTTTAGGGAATTTTGGTAAACCAATTATTTCTATGGCTTTTAGTCATGATGGGAAATTTATCACTTATGGTAGTTACGATGGTACTGTAACTGTATGGGACATAGACAATAATAAATCTATTGCAATATTACAAGAAAAATTTTCTTCACCTTGGTCGCTTGCTTTTAGTTATGATGCAAATTTATTAATTGTAGGCAGAGACAACGAAATTATTCAGCTTTGGGATATTAAGAGAGGTCAAATAATTAAATCTTTTAGAGGCGATCGCCCATTAGAAAGAGTCAAGATTACAGAGGTTAGCGGTTTGACAAATTCAACTATTGCTAGGTTAAAAGACTTAGGAGCGTATATTTAATTTTTTTCTACACTTATAAAATTACTCAAATAAAATCACTCAAACCCCTCTTAAAAAAGGGGGGCTTTTTTATCTAAATCCTAACTAAATTAATTCATTATTCCCTAACTTTTCACCCGTGGATATCGTTCCATCAATTCCCTTACCTGCTCGGCATGATAAGAACTTCTTGTCAATGGAGAAGAAACAACTTGTAAAAAACCGATTTCTTCACCGTATTTTCTCCATGCTGCAAATTGTTCGGGATGAATAAAATTATCTACTTTTAAATGTTTTTGACTGGGTTGTAAATATTGCCCAATAGTTAAAATATCGCAATCGACACCGCGTAAATCTTGCATAACTTGGCGAATTTCTGCATCAGTTTCCCCAAGTCCCACCATAATACCGGATTTGGTGTAAATCCAAGGTGCCATTTGACGGGACAGTTTCAACAATTCCAACGTTCTTTGATAATCACCTTGGGGACGAGTACGACGATACAACCGGGGAACCGTTTCTGTATTGTGGTTGAGGACTTCCGGTTGTGCTGTGAGGATAATTTGCAAAGCTTCCCAATTACCGCACAAATCGGGAATGAGAACCTCAATAGTTGTTTTAGGGGAAATAGTCCGAACCGCTTCAATACAGCGGACAAACTGTGAAGCACCACCATCGGGTAAATCATCGCGGTTTACAGAAGTAATTACCACATGATTAAGCTTCATTCGACGTACAGCTTCCGCAAGACGTGCAGGTTCCGTGGGATCTAAAGCTTGGGGTTTCTTCTCAAAATCAATATCGCAGTAAGGACAAGCACGAGTACAAGCTGGTCCCATAATTAGAAATGTAGCAGTACCAGCTTTGAAACACTCACCAATATTCGGACAAGATGCTTCCTCGCAAACAGTATTTAAGGATAAATCCCGTAAAGTTTCCTTGACATTGCCAACACGTTCCCATTGAGGAGCCTTAACCCTTAACCAGTCTGGTTTTACAGTCACAATCCGTCCTTACCACTTGTTGATATACAAAATTTATGGTAGCGCAATTTTAAGTTGGTAATTGGTAATTGGTAATTGGTAATTGGTAATTGGTAATGGGTAATTGGTAATTGGTAATTGGTAATTGGTAATTATTCCCCTTCTCTCCCCATTTAAATTCTGTGATATAATAACTAGGGTAATTATTGCCGGGATGTGGCGCAGCTTGGTAGCGCACTTCGTTCGGGACGAAGGGGCCGCTGGTTCGAATCCAGTCATCCCGATTTTTTAAGGTTACAATTTTGTCGGGACTCCAGAAATTTCGCTCCCGGTTTATCAAATGCCGTTGACTTCCAAACGAAGGTGCTGTACGGTGCTGCGGAGGGGAGAAAGTTACTCAAAGTCAGTTACGTAATTTGGATTCAATCAACCCTAATCGCAATTGATTAGCCGGTAGAATTTATATTGTCTAAAAATAGTCAAGCTGAGGTTGAAATAACATCGGGTAGTTCTTGTTTCACGAGTCTTAGCTTCGAGTAAAAGTAAGCAATTGAGGTGAGGGGGATTTGCAACAATCGCTGATAACAAAGTCTGGAAATTATATTTTTAACCAGTGTTTAACTATAACCGAACTTCTATGAAAAATCAGTTGATATTTATCTTGAAAGTATTGCTTCTTTCTTGGGCTATTTCAGTTTTTATTAAATATATAGCCCCAAATTGTCGATTCCGGAAACAGCAACGAACGCTTTGATTATTGTGTTATTACCTAATCTAATTGTAGCTGCTGTTTTATTAGGGCAACTATTCAGAAAACCCAATATTAACTAAAATTACTTAGGTGATAGTAATAAATATTAGTTAATATCGTGAGATTATTGGTAAATAATAGTTGGACTTGAATCAGGAGTTAAAGCGTGAATTTGGGTCAATGGATTGGTTTAATAGGCTTAACAGTCTCCTTGTATATTCTGTGGCAAATCAAAGAAGCGCTTTTACTTGTATTTGCCGCAGTTGTTTTAGCTACAACCTTAAATAGATTGGCTCGACGGCTTCAACAGTTGGGGATAAGACGCGGCTTTGCCAAATTTCTGTCAATAGTAATCTTTTTAGTGGGGATAATTGGTTTTTTCTGGTTAATTGTGCCACCTTTTATAGTTCAATTCCAAGAATTAAGCAATCAGATTCCTAAAGCTTTGGTACGTCTTAACGCTTGGCTTTTAGCATTGAGAGAACGGCTTCCCCCTCAAGTAATTCCTGCTATTCCCGATATAAATAGTCTTTTAGAACAAGCCCAACCATTTATTAATCGTGGTTTAGAAAGTACTTTTCTTTTAGTTTCTGGTTCTTTAGAAGTAATTCTGAAAATTTTATTAGTATTCGTTTTAACAGGGATGTTTCTTGCAGACCCTTTATCTTATCGTAAATTATTTGTGAGATTTTTTCCTTCTTTTTATCGACGTAGAATAGAAGGAATTTTAGACCAATGTGAAGTGTCCTTAGAGGGTTGGATAACGGGAGCTTCTATCGCCATGTTCCTAGTAGGATTTTTGAGCTTACTAGGATTAATGGTATTACAGGTACGTTCGGCTTTGGCATTAGGAGTTTTGGCTGGATTTTTAAACTTGATTCCGAATTTAGGTCCCACTTTAAGCGTTTTTCCTGCAATGGCGATCGCACTTTTAGATTCTCCCTGGAAACCACTTGCTGTTTTGGTTTTATACTTTTTTATCCAGCAAGTTGAAAGTAATTTTATTACGCCTATGGTGATGGCGCAACAACTTTCTTTACTACCAGCAGTAACATTAATATCTCAGCTATTTTTCGTGACATTCTTTGGTTTTTTAGGATTATTTTTAGCTTTACCTTTAACTGTAGTAGCCAAAATTTGGATGCAAGAAATAGTAATTAAAGATGTTTTAGATCAATGGAATCTCAAATCAAAAACCCAGGCTGACTGCGTTATTCTTGCCGATAATGTCGAGATAAATACATCAGAAGAATCTGTAAATATTGAGAGCGAACAGTTAATTGTCGATGAAAAAGGTTGACAGTTGACAGTTATTATTTATTTCTCCCCATCCCCTTGTCTCCTTGTCCCCTTGTCCCCATCCATTCCTCACTCTGACTTGGGTGAAGGTGAAGCGGAAGGAGTTGGAGCGGGAGTAGTACTAGTTGCTTGTCTATTAATTTCGTCTTTGTATTGGGCTGGTGCTAAAGAAGCAGCTTGTTGAAATAAAGGTTGTGCTTCTTCGGTTTTACCTTGGTCTTTTAAAACCATCGCTTTTGCTAAAACGGGACGAAAATCTTTAGGGTCATTTTTAATTATTTTGTCATAAGTTGATAAAGCTTGAGCGTACTGTTTCTCCTTGGCATAAACATTACCTAATAAAACTTCAACAGCGGCAGTATCAACGCTGCCCGGCTCAATTTTATTTGCCTTTTGGGCTTTATCTAAACTTTCTTGAAGTAAACCGATCGCAGCTTCAGGGCGTTTTTGCTCTAATAAAAGCGCTACCATACCTTGTAAAGCACTTAAGTCTCCCGGTTTAGTTTCTAAAACTGTGCGGTAAGTTTGAGCGGCTCCTTCTTTATCACCTGTTTGCTGCTTTGCCTGGGCTAAGAGTACAGCGTACCTTGTTTCTTCTGGGTTAAGTTTTGATAACTTTTCTAAAGGTGTAATTACCCCTTTAATGTCCCCTTGTCCTAATCTAAGTAATTGGAGACGATTTTCCAATAAACCGATTAGTGCTGTTTGGTTTTCCGGTTCTCGTAATAAAACTTGTTCGTAACCCCGTACAGCATCTTCCAATTTTGACTTTTGATCTTGATTTGAATTTCCTGCGCTATTAGAGGCGTTACCCGACTGTTGAGAATCATTGAAAGCCGCTATGATAGGAACCATTGACCCTCCTACAAGGGCAATCACAGCTACTATCAGCACAATTTTCACGAACCACCGATTACGACCTTGAGACACTTTCTTCTTCCTTTATTTTGAATAAAATATTTGAATGAAATAATTGTTTCGAGAAATTCACATGATGAAAAATTCTTAAAACTTTACGGAATACCGTGTGTTGCTTGTGAACTTTATAACAAATACCCAACCAAGTTGCCGTATCTCAAATGACGACTTGAGTAGGAATAGTCTGAAATTGTAGCTATGGTATGCTTTTGTTCCTAGTGTAAAAGCGCTAAATTACACCTAATGGTGTTTATTGCGAAACCTCGCAATATTAATATCTCATAGAGTTACTTACTTTCGGGTGTCTGAATCGGAAATATATCCGCCAAGTACCGAAAAAAATGCTCTTGAGAGCAGCCTTTGTAAAGTCCCATATGGGATGTGTCTCCGCCGCAAGGAGTTTTTATGAATTCCGACCTGATGCCGTCTTCTGAATCGTCCGAGTCCTCCGATTTATCTGCTTCTATGGAAGCGCAAAATAACAGCGTGGAGCCATCTTCTAGCGCTGATACTAAAGATAAAGCCCAAATTAACGAAATCGCAAGGCAACAACCAATTCCTCCGCCTTCCGAACCAATGCAGTACCGAGCAATCGGCTTGGTTCGCGGTCGTTATGTTCCTACCAGCGAACAATTTACTCAAGGTGCGTTGGTCACTCCAGATAATATAGAACTCGATGCCGTCCTCTTAGGGCGGATTATGAGTTTGGTCAAAAATCATCTGGATTTAGAAAAAGACCATTTGTGGGTAGTTTATCCACGCACTCGACAAGAAAATGACAATCTTCATCTGCAAATTGTCGGAGTTTGGGAGCCAGAAAAGCTGGCTGTAAACCGCCAAACCAATGAAGAGTCTCCAGAATCAACTCAAACTGACACCGCTATAGAGCGATCGCCAACTTCAAGTAAGTCAGAGGATGACTCGTCATCCCCAACATCTAAAGAGCAAGTAGAGGAACTTACACCTTCATCGGAAATTCCAGATGGTGGTTTTTCCGTTCGTGGTGAAGTTGTTTACCAATCTTTTGATGCTGGAAACTTGGTGGTTAAAATCAAGCAAGCACCCCGCAAAACCGACGATAAACCCAAGTATTTCAAATTGAAACTCACGGGTAAGCTAGAAACCAAAGCTGTTGGCAAATTCTGGGATTTCCAAGTCCAGCGAGAAGCAGACCTCTTGCTCATAGAAAAGGCTGAATTGATCGCCGATTTACCCAAAAAACGCCGACCTCCCTTTAATAAAGGAGGAGCAGGAGGAGGAAGACCATCTTATCGAGGTGGACCAGGAGGTGCTAAACCGTATACGAGACGAAGTAGCGGTGAAACCCCACGTCCAGTCAAGAAAGCAGGTCAATCAACAGATGCACCGAAACCGGCGAGCAATCGACCTACTCCCAAGCCAGTGAAGCGACAGAAGCCACCTGAAGGGTAGAGGAGATGGGGATGGGGAGACAAGGATGGGAGAAATTAACTGTCAACTGTCAACTCCTAACTCCTAACTCCCAACTCCTAACTCCTAACTCCTAACTCCTAACTCCTAACTCCTAAC
>JAAUSO010000287.1 GCA_012033205.1 Richelia sp. SL_2_1
CTAACTCCTAACTCCCAACTCCTAACTCCTAACTCCTAACTCCTAACTCCCAACTCCTAACTCCTAACTCCTAACTCCTAACTTACCCAAACGGTTGTCCCCAAAGCTTCCAATTTTCTTTGTTGAAAGGGGATTTCCATTTTTGAATCAACGCTAATTCTAACTTTTGTCGGGGTCGAGTAGCTGAGGGTGTATCCCACCAAAAAGCGATGTTAACTGCTGTTTTCAAACCGTATTGATAATGTAAGTCCTGATATTTTTCAATATACCGCTTACAATCATGTATTCCCTTCCAGCGATGATTAGATTTACAGGTTTCACCAACGTACAGCAGTAAATTAGCAGCCATATCGATGACAAAGTAAACACAAGCTTGACCGGGACTGTCTGCTGGTAAGCGATAAAATGATAGCGAACAAGGCTTTAATTCAAACGGATCTATTATGTCTGGATCAATCTGTGTTGATGACACTTCAAATAAAGCTACTTGCACTACAGGTTCACTTGTTCTCACTTGTTGTTGATGGGCGGATATTTGCTTTTTCCATTTTTTAAAGCTTTCACATCCATCAATAACACGGGAGTTCTGTTAATTATCGCTCCCTCAATTTCCGACGGTGAGAACAAATCAAGTTGATTTGTTTTCATTTACATTCCCACAGAATATAACTAAGGAATGTTATCACTATTTTGTGATTTGTGAAACATATTAAATTGTGACAAATATAACTAATTTTATCTCTGTCTTAAATTACCTTTCTCTATAAAACCTTTTTCCTCAGCGTTCTCTGCGCCTCTGCGGTTTTTTTAATCATCAATTTATACTGGAGTCAGAGTAATTATTTGTATAAAAATATTATTAAAAACAACCATAAATATAAAGACGTTGCAGTGCAACGTCTCTACATTATTAATAAAATCAGAACAAAATAATTTTTATCATCCTATCCATCACTGAACTCTAATAGGAATATAAGTTGCATTATTCCACTCTACATTTTCGTTGATACTGTTATTTTCATCGATAATAACACCCAACCAATAATTCCGATTTCTTTGTAACGAAGAGGGAATAGTTACGGTATTTCTTGCAGTGTAAACGTTATCTCGACCAAGGTTAAGAGTTGTTCCAGCAATACGCTGATCACCAGTAGAAATAGTATCGTTAGTTGAAATATAAAAGCCGACACGCACATTTGATTGAGTAGAAGCACCGTTATTTTCGTAAGTGAATTCCGTTCTTACTTGTTGTCCGGGAGTAACTTGATAGCGGGTTTCTCCACCATCATTAAAGTTAGATAAGACTGCATTTGCGGTATTAAATAACTCTGTTTTCGTATGGTCGCTGTATTCTCCAGAAGCGCCGCTGTATTTCCAATGTACTACCCCTAAATCCTGTCTAGCTGGTGAACGAGTACCATAGAGCGCAACTGCACCATCAGCAGTATCTTCACCCATATAAGCTCTAGCTAGAGAACCATTAACATGAATATGCTCAAAATCTGTACCCATGACATTATATTCAGAGTTAACGTGATTGAGTTTCAAACCGTGTCCGAGTTCGTGAATAGCTGTAGTTTGGAAAGGACGGAGACTACCACCGTATCGAAGTAGATTACTTTTAGATTCCGATGCAGCCCATTTCCAAGGGGAACCGTAATCAAAAATCACATCCAGTTCTTTTAGTTTGACGTGCTTACCAAATAACCAGTAACAAGTTCTCCAGGTATACGCTATCGCTGGAGCGCCTTTTAATACGCCGTTATCAGTAGAACCCCATACTTCGCTCTGACCGTTACCCAGACGAACAGAACTATCTGTAGTCAATTCATAATTGAATTTGCTAGGGTTTTGATTAAATCTGGCGATCGCGTTTGCAAGAGTATCTCTCCAAGTTCCGGCAGGAAAGCTGTTAGAGCTAGCACGGAGGGTTTTGCTGTTAGAATCCCATTTGAGTTTTTCCCCTAAACAACTGCTGGTAGAATATGCGTTAGCTTCTGGAATGGCGATATTTAGACTAACTGCGGTAACTATAATCGGTAAAATACCTTTCAAAACACGAGAAAAAATACCCATATTACACTTCCTAAAAATTCCTAAAAAATTATTGGTTAATTTATCTAATACTTGGCTGATTTGAGGGGAGTTTGAGTTCTGGTTTAATTTGAGGGTTCTTGATGATTCCCGGTTTAATAGTTGGTTTAACAGTCGGTTGAGTACTATTCGATTCTTTGAGAACTGGATTAAAATCTTGTTTTTCAAGTAATAATCTTTCTTGTTTATCCTGTTCACTTTCTTCGATTTTTGGTATTTCTTGTAAACGAGGTTGGCTCGGCTTTATTGGAACTAGAACCCTAGTATCAAAAGGCTCTTTGGAATTTACACTAATAACTTTACGTCCGGTTCCTTTAATAGTGCTTGCTTGTTTTTGCAGAATTTCAACAAACTCACCGACTTGAATTGCACCTTCTGTAGAAAGCTTAGGCTCTGCTGTTCTAGTTAATTCGGAACCACTATCCTTATCTTCAGTTCTTGGTGCTGAATCTACAGTAAAATCAATCGTTTTCGGTGCTTCCTTCTGATATCTTTCCCTTAAAATATTGATATTTCCTTGGGGTGCATTTTTACTCAATATCTCTTTGATATCTTCACGTTTAAGTAAATCATCAAAAGATGGTGCGGGATAAGAAACCTGCAATAATGCTGGTTGTGGTAATCCTTTAGCTTCTACTACACCTTTTTCGATGCCAACCACCGGAACACCATGGGAATTATAAACCCGATTTTGATAGATTTGAAATCTACCGTCACCGCAATGAACTAACGGACAATCATCTTTACCATTGTTTTGAATAAACAGGATATCTTGTTGCCCAACCTGAAAAGTTGGTACTCCCGTTACTTCCAGGAAATTACCTCGTCCATCGGCACCACCAACAAACCTTAACGTTACCTGTTCCTCTGTTTTTTCACCGGAAATAACCTGACGAATTTTATAGGTAACAAAGGCGTAAGGAAGACTTTCTGCCGACTCTGCTTTTTCTGACGACATTTGATATTCAACATTGCTGACGACACCGTAAACTACAGCATCACTATTAGCCAACTTACTTGTTAAATTGCTAACTTCACTAGCATTTGCAGGAATATGGGACTCAGCAGGTTTACCGTGAAAAATATATACCAAACCCGCTGTTGCACAACTTATCATTAATAACGACGAAACAATCCACTTCATTTTCATGTGGAACTCCTTAAATTAGTTGTCAATTATCAGTAATCAAAAAATCAACTGGATACAAACACTCGCTAGAATGCTGCTGATTACAAATTGTGATTTATTCAACTTGTTAATAACTTATACGTTGTAAATTTCTAAAGTATTCAGTCATTTGCACACTTTTTTACAAAACTTCATATTTAATTGAAATATCAAATAAATCAGCGAATATCCTGATAAAACCGTTTGAGATAGTTAGTATTAACACCTATTCCCCAAAGAAAGCCGATGTATAGATAAATTGCATTTGCTTTTAATGCACCCCAACGGGCAACCCGACGGTCTGAAGTTTGCACTACACGGTTTACTATGCATATTCTTCCTTTAAGTGCAAGTTTTCTACACAAATCTCCATCTTCCATAATCGGTAAAGCTTGATCAAAACCACCGCATTCCCAAAAGTCATTATGACGACAAAACATTACCTGATCGCCAAATAATAACCGCAAACCTTTGAAAAATAAATGAGGTCTGAATAATAAAGGAGCATAATAAGTTTTAAGATAATTGTGTAGCGAAGTACCCCAACGAGTAGTTTGAGAACCAGTCATCAAAGAAATAAATCCACCACAAACAACCGTTACATCAGCTAAAGTGTTTTCAATTAAAGTAATTAGATCATCGGGTACGCGAGTATCAGCATGAAGAAAACATAAAATATCTCCAGTTGCAGCTTTCGCACCATAGTTCATTTGTACCGAACGTCCGCGATTTGGAGATTTTAAAACTTGGGTTTTTACAGTTGGTGAAAAAGACTCAAAAACCGTTTTTGCGATTATCAGCGTTTCATCTTCGCTGCCACCGTCAACTACAATGATTTCCTTGGGTAGTGGTGAAAGTAAAGCGAGGTGACGCAATGTTGCACCCAAGTTGGTTTCTTCGTTAAAAGCAGGAATAATTATCGAGACTGAGGACATTTGTAGATTAATTATTTTCACAGATGTTCGTAGTGCGGGAATCTTGCCCGCGTACCACCCACCAGCGCATACTACCACCCACCCGCGTCAGTGAGCGAGACGCTCACACTACCTTGTAAGCATGATATTTAGATTTGAGTAATTTTCCCCAAATTGAATTATAAGGATGAACAACTTCTACCGGATGCTGATTTTGAAATACAGGATTTCCTTGATTTACCCATTGAAAAATACCACCGCTCAGATTAAAAACATTTTCATATCCTGCGGAGGAAAGCTGTTGAGCAACCTTGGCGCTACGGTAGCCTATAGAACAGTAAACTACGATTGGTTTATTTAAAGGTACTTCCGAAAGTATTATTTTATTTAAATCTAAATTATCAGTTTGAATCAATTGTGCCGATTCAAGATGACTGACTGCGTATTCTTCTGGTGAACGCGCATCGATAATTAATGGGGATGGTAAATTTTGACCCTTGGAGTATTGCAAAAATTCCGAAATAGTGATTAGTCTAACATCCGGGAAATTCAGCTTTAGCAGCAGTCGGAGTAAATAGAACATTCAAACACCTCCGGGACTTTATAACCTTCTTTATCGTCTCATTGATTTGAGGCATTGAAATATGGTCGCAGAAAGAAACCTTCTTTAAGTATGATTGCTGGTAATTAATCAAAATAATATTCTTTTTTTACAATCACTTTATCAATAAAAATCAAATCTAGCGCATAATCATACTTAATTACGTGAATGTAATTTAAAATCGGTTCATCTACCGTAATGACAACGAAAGTACGTAATAAATATATGATATTTTTCCTTGGGAAAAGTAATTTTCAGTGTTCTTACTTTGAAGTTGCTTTGACTGAGTGATTTTGTCATCTACAGATTTAGATTTATCTATTTCAAGTTACGTATTTAGTAATTAAATTGGTGCTTTACAACAAAATTAATCTTTTCGGCAGTGATGACTAAATTATTAGTAAATATGATAGTTACGAACTCTGCAAGATTAATTTTAAAATCATGATTTCTAACCATTTACAGGAACTATAGATATGTCTGTTTCATCCATCTTAAAAAGAATATCCATCGCTACCGCTGGCGCTGCGACAATAGCTTTAACAACAACTTCAGCAGCTTTAGCCGCCTCAATCACATTTGATTTTAGCGGTTCACCCTCACAACAAGCTCCATCATTTACCCTGAATCAAAATAACTTAGAGGTAACTGCAACTGGAATAACTCGTAATGGTGAGATTCGTAATGTTTTTCAAGGTGAAAATGGCTTCGGAGTTACTAGTGGAGAAGGAGAACGTAATGAAATAGATGGTGATGCTTTAGGTAAAAAAGAGACACTGAATTTAGGCTTCAATAAGTTAGTAAATTTAATTTCTGCGACTTTTACTAAAGTTGATACCAACGACGACTTTAAATTATTTGTTGATGGAAACGAGTTAGTTGCCGCTGCAATTCCTGGTGGTAACGCTATTGATACAGGTATCGGAAGTTTCGACTTTACTTCATTCAATGCAAAGGGTACAGTTTTAGGTTTCACTGTCGGTGATGATACTGGAAACGAATACTTTTTAAAAGCTGTAGAAGTTAAAGAAGTTAAAGAAGTTCCCGAACCTACGACTATCTTAGGTTCGTTATTAGTGAGTGGATTCGGTGCGATGTTTTACAAAAAGCGTAAAAATCAGTCCGATATAACAGCGTAAATAATCAGAAATATAATTGTTTGTCACAAGTGGATTACCTTCAACTCGGTTTCTTTATGAAGCCGGGTTTTCTTTTTAGTAATTAAATAAATCTAATATCTATTGATGAAATTATACAATGTAACTTATCGAAAATATTATATATTTGTGATTAATCTGATTGTTATC
>JAAUSO010000288.1 GCA_012033205.1 Richelia sp. SL_2_1
ATTCCTAACTCCTAACTCCTAACTCCCAACTCCTAACTCCTAACTCCTAACTCCTAACTCCCAACTCCTAACTCCTAACTCCTAACTCTTTTAATCGTGGCAAAAACTTGGTGGGAACTACAAATTCTCTGCTCTCCAGAGATTGAAGATTCGGTGTTTTGGCGGTTGCAAGAATTCGGCTGTCGGGGAACTGCTAGCCAAAAAAAAGGCAACTTCATTTCAGTACAAGCATACTTACCAGAATCCCAAGCACATCTATTAGATTTAGCTGCACTATCGCTGTGTTTGCGTCAAGATGCTGTTTGTTTGGAAGCTCCCTTACCTTCCTTACAATGGAAACTAATTGATGAGGAAGATTGGTCGAGTAGTTGGAAACAACATTGGCAACCTCAAGAAATTGGCGATCGCTTTTTAATCAATCCTTCTTGGATACCGGCTCCGGAAAATACAGAACGAATAATTATAAAACTTGACCCTGGTGTGGCTTTTGGTACTGGCGCTCATGCGACAACTCAGCTTTGTTTGGAATCGCTAGAAATGCGTTTTAGTGATATACCACAATCTTTTGTAGGTTCTGAACAAAAAAAAGAAGCTGCGGTAATTGCGGACATTGGTTGTGGTTCTGGTATACTTTCTATTGGTGCTTTACTGTTAGGAGCAAAAAAAGTTTACGCTGTAGATGTTGACTCCTTAGCAGTGAATTCGACTATAGAAAATCGGGAAATTAACGGGATTGAAACCGAACGTTTGAGTGTAGCCCAGGGAAGTGTAGAAGTAATCCAACAACTGCTTGTAGAGCCAGTAGACGGGATTGTTTGCAATATTTTAGCCGATATTATTATGGAATTAGTTCCTTCGATGAGCGCCATTGTCAAGCCTACTACTTGGGCTATTTTTAGCGGTATTTTATTGGAACAATCCAACGCTGTCACCGAAGTTTTAGAGAAAAATGGTTGGCTGGTTGCTACTTTGTGGAAGCGGAAAGAATGGTGTTGTTTAAATGTAAGGAGAAGTTAGTTTTAACAAATATTTTGGCAAAATTTATAAATTCCCGAATTAATAATGTAGAGACGTTGCAGTGCAACGTCTTAATAACTAAAGTTTATACAATTGAACCACTAATAATTGATTAGATTGTTGATTTTCTGGAATATTAGGTGTTCTTTTAGAAATCACTATCTTGTGCTTCAAACCGAGATAACGTAAATAACCAGCTATTTCCTCACCCCGTTGTCTTCCGATTTGCTGAGTAAACTCCGATTCACCAGGGTTGGGAAAAATTCGTATACCAACACTTTGAGAATCGAATTCTACAGCTTGCTTTTTTAATTTATCTAAAGTTTCTACACCTTGACTAGTAATTCGATTCGAGTCAACCAAAAATTTTACCTGTACCTGCACCGGATTTTTAGTAATATCATCTGCTGTTTTTAGCTTTTTGGGAGTAGGAGCAGCTGTGAGAGTAGGAGTAATTGCTGTTGACGATTTATTCAATTCGTCTGTGATAAATGTACTTTTTGTATCTGCAAGATAAGTATATTCTACATCTGAATGGGAACCAAACCCAAATTGATACGCCAACCAAATAGCAGCAATGCTAAGACCGAAAGTAGCTCCTAGAATAGAAATAAATCCAATCGGACTTTCACGCTTACTCATAAAATCCCATATTTTAATTTGCATTCTATTCTTTTTTTTACAATACTTTCTCCGTATTATCCAGTCAACGCCATTACTAGCAGCGAGTTAAAAATCAAAGGTTATTGCTGTTAAATTTAGTTTTGTTCCATAAAAAAAACCCAGTTTAAAAATAAAACCGGGTTCTAAGTATTCTTAACTAAGTGTGATTGCGTGAAATATCTTTACGATGCCCTATTCTCATAACGCTGTTGTGCAAGTTATTAGAGAAATTGTTGTAGGTGTTGAACTAATTGCGGTGCTTGCATTGCACCTTCAATTTTATCTACTGGCTGACCTTGTTTAAACAATACTAAAGTAGGAAGAGCATAAATTTGATATTGACTTGCCAATGCGGGATATTTTTCAGTGTCAATTTTAACAATTCTTATTCTTCCTTGGAGTTGGGAATTAACTTGATCTAAAATAGGTGCCATCATTTGGCAAGGGCCACACCAATCAGCGTAAAAATCTACTAATACTGGTACATCGGCACCAGATAACATTTCTTCAAAGCTGTTGAATTGTTTTTTACTAGCCATATTACAAAACCCGTTTTTTACCTTTGCAGTTTAATATTAATGTCTAAAACAAAATTAACGTAAATCCTAGGTACGAATCAGCCTATTATATTTAGCGGGTTGAAATAATCAAATTATTTATATTGAGGAAGACTAATGGAACTAATGAGCGAAAATTTGCAGAGTCTACGCTCGCAAGTTGCCGTTGTGACTGGTGCTTCGCGGGGAATTGGACGAGCAATTGCACAAGAGCTAGCAACATTCGGAGCCAATGTAGTTGTTAATTATGCAAATTCTAGTCAAGCGGCAGAAGAGTTAGTCTCCGAAATTACCTCAGCCGGAGGAAGTGCCATCGCGCTACAAGCTGATGTTTCTCAAGCGGAAGAAGTAGACAGTTTGATCAATACTGTTTTAGAAAAATTTAATCGAATTGATATTTTAGTTAACAATGCTGGAATTACTCGCGACACTTTGCTTTTACGGATGAAGCCGGAAGATTGGCAAGCTGTAATAAATCTTAATTTAACTGGGGTCTTTTTGTGTACTCGTGCTGTTAGTAAAACCATGCTCAAAAAGCGTTCTGGAAGAATTATAAACATTGCTTCAGTTGCTGGTCAAATGGGCAATCCCGGACAGGCAAATTACAGCGCAGCCAAAGCGGGAGTAATTGGTTTAACTAAAACCCTAGCGAAAGAATTTTCCTCTCGTGGTATCACTGTAAATGCTGTTTCTCCTGGGTTTATTGAAACTGATATGACCAGCGGTTTACAATCAGAAGAAATTCTCAAAATGATTCCTTTAGGACGTTACGGGAAACCAGAAGAAGTTGCTGGAATGGTGCGTTTTCTTGCCGCAGATAGTGCAGCCGCATACATTACCGGACAAGTTTTCAACGTGGATGGTGGAATGGTAATGGCGTGAATCAGTTATCAGTTATCAGTTATCAGTTATTGATAATTGTCCATTGATTTCTGACCGAAATACATCATTAAAAGCACAAATAAACCCAACCCTGTTAAATATTTAATGGGGTCTGGGATGCTAGGATTAGGAGATAAAAATCCTTCAATAATACCGGCAATAATTAACATTGGTACAATACCAAATACCAACTGTACTGCTTGAGAACTATGAAATTTGATTGCATCCAGACGACGATATTTTCCGGGGAATAAGATTGCTTTACCAATTAATAATCCTGCACCTCCAGCCAGAAAGATAGCGGGTAATTCTAAGGAACCATGGGGAAATACAAACGCCCAAAAAGGATAAGCAAGATTATTTTGACCGACTAAAGTTGCAACTGCACCAATTAATAAACCGTTAAATACCATTAAATAAACTGTGAATAATCCAGCGGTGATTCCACCAGCAACTGCACCAAAAGATACTCTTAAATTATTAATTGTAATCCCAGAAGATGCTAAAGGTTCGACACCGACAATCGAACCCATCCACAATTCCCCATCGTCGCGAACTTTGGAAATTATGTTTGGAGGAACTATTAAGGACATAAAAGTTGGATCTTGCCAAGCGTACCACCAAGCGACTAATGCTCCTAATAGAAATAAAGCAGTTGCGAAGATGATATAAGGAGAAGTTTGTCGTACTATTGCAGGTAGTCCCCAACGATAGAAGTTTGCTACTCCTAACCACTCTTGACGACGTGAACCTTGATAAATTTGCGTATAAGCACGAGTTGTTAAAGTTTGTAAATTTTGAATCGTAGTATTGCCTAAATTTTGGGTACGAGCGCGGGCTAAATCTGCGGTAACGGAACGATATAAGCTTGCTAATTCGCGGATTTCGTTGGCTTCTAGGGACTTTAAACCTTTTTTCTCGATTTGTCTCAACAAGACTGCCAAGCGTTGCCAGTTCGATTCTCGTCTGGCAATCCAACGTTGAATATTCATGTTTATTTTGGGAAAGTAATCACTTTTAAGTTAATTTAATATAGCCTTTGAACAAATTCGATATTTTAAAATACCCTTGTTTGTATTATGTCTTCTAATTTTAATCCTCAAAATTCAGTAGAGCCACTGAGTCTAGGTAATGTAATCAGTGCTGGTTTGCGGCTGTATAGTTCTCATTTGAAATCTTATCTTGGTTTGGCATTTAATGCCTATTTATGGGTAATTGTACCATTTTATGGCTGGGCGAAATGTGCGGCGATTTTGGCTTTGATATCGCGGTTATCTTTTGGTGAATTAGTAAATCAGCCTGAAAGCGTAAAATCTGCACGCAAAGTCGTCAATTCCCGCTTGTGCCAGTTTTTGCTGATGAACGTATTAATCCTAGTAATTTACTTAGTTTTTTTTATTGGTTTAACTATTGTATATGGAATTGCAGCAGTAGCAGTTGCTGGTTTAATTACTGCAATTACTAGAGGTGAAAATACGCTTAATCCTGTTATTATCATACTGCTAGTTTTATTCGGAATTATCTTTTTGGGCGCGATATTAACGGCTATCTTTTGGATTACAGCTAGACTTTTTGTAGTGGAAGTACCTTTGGCAATTGAAGATAATATTGATGCAACTTCAACTATTAGTAGAAGTTGGGAATTAACTAAAGGACACGTATGGCGAATTGTGGGAATTTTACTTGTAAGTTCTTTATTAACCATACCGATACAAGTTCCATTTTCTGTAGTCAGCTTTTTAATTCAGATGCTTTTAATGAGATTAGCTCAAACTCAAGAAAATCCATCATTAATTTTTCTTTCATCTGTAATTAACTTAGTTATTAGCTTAATCAGTGCTGCGATAGTAGTACCTTTTTGGCAAGCAATCAAAGCAACAGTATATTATGATCTCCGCAGTCGTCGCGAAGGTTTAGGATTACAATTACGCGATCATAATATTTAATAATAGGTGAATAATAGGTGAATATAAGTGAATTAAGTGAACAAAACAATTAATCTAAAATTAATATAAAATAATTCATTAAAAATAATTCATTAAAAATAATGCTCTCATGCACATATTTAAACGTGTAAAGTTTCGTACTCCTGAAAGTATAGAATTAGAATTTACTCTTGCAGGAATTGGTAATCGTGCTTGGGCATTGTTGATTGACTATCAGGTTTTAGGATTAACAATAGCTTTGTTCGTAGTAGTCTGGACAACCCTTTCAGTGCAGTTAACTGATTTTTGGATATCAATTTTCGGGACTCAAACTACTTTGTGGTTGTTGGCGATCGCATTTTTTGCACTTTTCGCTATTTACACAGGCTATTTCGTATTTTTTGAAGCATTATGGCAGGGGCAAACACCCGGTAAACGAGTTGCAAAAATTCGCGTAATTAGAGATGATGGTAAACCGATAGGATTACCCCAAGCAACTTTACGAGCTTTATTAAGACCAGTTGATGAAATCTTATTTATCGGAGTTTTTCTAATTATGCTTGGTAACAAAGAAAAACGTTTAGGAGATTTAGTCGCCGGTACAATTGTGATTCAAAATCAATTACCCATAGCATCAACAACAATTGTCATTTCAGAACAAGCTAAAGCATTCAGTTCTGAGTTAATAGAAATAGTCGATTTATCGCCGATGTTACCCGATGATTTTGCTGTAATTAGCGAGTATTTACGGCGACGTGTGGCAATGTTACCAAGAGCAAAAAAGGATTTATCTTTCAAATTAGCTAACCAAGTAAAAGAAATTATTCATTTAGAAAATATCCCTCAAAATATTAATTCTGATGTATTTTTAGAAGCTATTTATTTTGCTTATCAACAACAAAATGGAGAGTGGATGAGTTAGGAGTGAGAAGTTAGGAGTGAGAAGTTAGGAGTTAGGATGTTTGATGTTAGGAGTTTTTGAGTTAGGATGTTTTGAGTTAGGAGTTTTGACGTTTTGAGT
>JAAUSO010000289.1 GCA_012033205.1 Richelia sp. SL_2_1
TTAACCTTTAACCTTTAACCTTTAACCTTTAACCTTTAACCTTTAACCTTTAACCTTTTAACCTTTTAACCTTTAACCTTTAACCTTTAACCTTTAACCTTTTAACCTTTAACCTTTAACCTAGATATTTGCCAAATTTTAATCGTTCTATCTTCAGCAGAACTAACTAAAATACTTCCATCTTTATTAAAAGCCAAAGATTCTATTTTCCCAGAATGTCCTCTAAGAGTAGTCAAAAGTTCTCCGGTTTGTAAATTCCACAATTTAATTGTTTTGTCGCTACCACCCGAAGCAAGAAGATTCCCTTGAGAACTTACAGCAGTAGATGTAATTAATTGAGAATGTCCTCTAAAAGTACGTATTTTTTCTCCAGTAATTGGATTCCACATACCTATGGTGTTATTGTAACTACCAATTACTGAGTTATTACTGGTTGTTCCGGATTTTTTGATGAAGTTAACGGAATAAATTTTACTGGAATTACTTGATAAAGTCTGTAAAAGCTTTTGAGTAGTGATGTCCCAAATTTTTATCGTACCGTCAAAGCTACCGCTTGCGAGCATTTTACCTTGCAAATCAAAGGCAAGGGAATTAACTCTGCTACTATGACCATTAAAGCTGGTAATTTCTTCGCCAGTACTTCTATTCCATAACTTAACGCTGTTGTCATCGCCTCCTGAAGCAAGTATCTTACCATCAGCACTAAAAGCTAAAGCATGAATTGGTTGGGTGTGTCCTTGTAATGTCCGAATTTGTTGTCCTGTAGCTAAATTCCATATTGTGATGATTTTATCATTACCAGCGCTGACAAATTTCGTTCCATATGGATCAATCGCAACGACGTTAACTTTTGAATTATCAGCTTTAAAAACAGATATTTCCTGTTTTGTTACCAAACTCCATAGCCTAACACCGAAAATACTGTTTGTAATCATCGTTTTGCTATCTGGAGCGATGGCAATGGATGAAGTTGAATCGTAATTTAAGTTAAAGGTTTGAAAGACTGCTAATTGCCCTTGATTTGTTTGTTTTTCGGTTTTCGATAAAGGCTGAATGCTCGGTTGAGCAATACTTTCGGAATTTCTAATTTGGGCTTCGCGGGTTTGCCAATACCAAACTTCTCCAGCAACAAACATGATAATAGCTGCACTTGCCATTAATAAAGGTTTTAAGTTGGTATATCTGGGTTTCGCTGGTATTTCGGTTGGCGGTATAAATTGTTGAGAAACGTATTTTAGAGGAGGTGAAAATACTGGATATTTTTGGGGCTGTTTCAAATCTGCAATTACTTCCGCAGCCGATTGGTAGCGCTGTTCGATATCTTTTTTTAATAATTTATCGAGAATATCACCAAATTCATCGCTAAGTGGATAATTTAAATACTTTTCCCAACGACTCATCCAGCCATAACCATGTTCTGCCCACAGTTGAAAAGGTGAAATACCAGTAATTAAATGAAAACTTGTAGCCCCTATACTAAACAAATCGCTAGCAGGATAAGCTAACCCGTCTCTAATTTGTTCTATTGCACAATAACCATGAGAACCGATGGAGGTTCCTGCTTTCAACTTGAGTTTTGGCTGTAACTGCTTGGAAGAACCAAAATCTATTAATACTAAATCTCCCATCAATTCTTTAGGAGAAATGCGACGAATAATATTTTGTGGTTTAATATCTCGGTGAACTACTCCAGATTCGTGAATAAACTGGAGAACGGGTAATAAATTTAACAGGAATTCTCTAATTTCTTTTTCGTTATAACAACGCAGCCAAATATCATTTTCACGGCGCTTTTCTAATTCTTCTAGTAAATTTTGTCCATCGATAAATTGCTGTACTAGATATAAACAATTATCTTGTTCAAAGTAAGCTAAAAGTTTAGGAATTTGGGGATGTTCTCCTAATTGTTGCAGTAGTTGAGCTTCTTTTTCAAATAGCTCTACTGCTTTATTTAACGCCCATTTTCCTTCAATTCTGGGTGCGAATTGCTTTAACACACAGGGTTCGTTAAGTTTATCTGAATCTTGGGCTAAATAAGTTTTACCAAATGCGCCTTCTTGTGAAAGCACCCGGATAACTCGAAATCTGTTTCGTAATAAGGGTAAGATTGCTGTATTACAGCTAACACAAATCTGATTTAAATCGTCATTGAGAGGATTTGGACAATCGGGATTTAGGCAGTAGATAGTCATTGAATTCGGGCGACTGTATTGAACAGTACGGTAACAAAAGCCCTAATTTTTCCTTTCAAAGAAAAATTATTTCATCATTATACAAAATCTCATCCAAAAAAATATTTAAATTGGATAAAGTAAACCCTGATTTCTCACTATAGCGCTGCTTTTACTGAAGTTTTATGTCTTAATAAAAACCTTTACTGTTAACTGTTTACTGTTTAAGCTCGTGAGGAATAAGGTTGAGAATTTCGTTCTGACTGCTTTGATTTTAGTTTAGCTTTCCATTCCCGAATTGCGATCGCAGTTCGTGCGAAGGGAGGTAAATAACTGCTGTAATTATCTTCAAAACTCGATGGCTTATGTTTAATTCCCAAAGGTTTGGTAGTCAAGCAATTGCTTAGGTGAGGTAAATGGGATTCTATACCCAGAGCAAACATTACTTCATCAGCTGACTTAAAGCGTTCTCTAACACTAACCTTGAGCATTTTATCGATAACTTTTGCAAAGTGTTCGCTAACTTTGATTTGTTTTTGCCAGCAGATTTCACCCGTACTTGTATCGTAATCAAATTCTAAAGGTGCTTTTGCACTTAGTAAGTAAAGACAAGTTACACCCAATGCATAAATATCACTGCTGTAAACTGGACGTAGAGAAAACTGTTCTGGAGGTGCAAATCCCATAGTGCCGACAAAGTTAGTGGTAACAGTGGTTTTATCGACAAGTTCCCCAACTAAGGCTAACTCTTCTTTAACAGCACCGAAATCAATCAATACCAAACGTCCATCATCGTCACAGCGAAGTAAGTTGTGGGGTTTGATATCGCGGTGAATTACATGATTTTTATGAACATATTGCAATACCGGAAGTATTTCCTGCAAAAACTGTTTAACCGCAGCTTCGCTTAAAGCACCATTACGTCTCACTTCCCTAGTTAAAGTACAGCCACGAACATATTCTTGAACCAGAAAAAATTCTTCTCCCATTTCAAAGTAATCTAAAAGCATGGGAATTTGAGAATGAGTTCCCAATTGACCCAAGGCTTTAGCTTCTTTTTCAAAACGTTCTTTAGCTTTTTCCCAAGTTCTAGCACTTTTGACTTTAGGACAAAGCTGTTTAATCACGCATAAAGGATGTCCAGGTAAAGTTACATTTCTCGCTAAAAAAGTAACTCCAAAACCTCCTCTACCTAAAATACGTAAAATTGCATAACGCTCGCGAAATAAAGTTTTAGAACCACATAATTGTCCTAATTTTGTATTTGTCAATAGCTCTGAATGAAAATTAGATATTTTTTGAGAAAAGCGATTCATTATAATCAAAGATATTATTTACATTGCGATTTCACGATTTTCTCAATGTAACTACTATCAGTATTTGTTGCCAGTACAATTACCGTATCTTTGCACAAACCTAAATTTTACCTGACTTTTTCTTGAAGACTCCGGATGAAATTCGGTGGGGAGACAGTTGACAGTGGACAGTTAACTGTCAACTATTACCCATTACTTTTTAACTTAATTCAATTGCTATCAAACTATTTTCTGGGAGATAATTACGAAAGTGTCCTTGATCGGAGAGTACTACTACAAGTCTAATCGGGGATTCTGGTGGTTGCTGCAAATCTGTCCACGGTACTGCTACTTCTAAAGAAGTGTTTAAAGCTGTTTTTGCGTGACTTTGACGAGGATACCATTGGGAATATTCACCAGCTTGCTGAAATTGAATTGCGTGGGTTAACAAATCAATTTCTAAATGATGATGAAATAAATAATTAACTGGTGCAGCATCCGGTACGTCGGCTATTGGTACAGGACTGTTATGCATGACTTTATACGGATAAAACCACAATAGGTTTTAATTGGGGTGGTAAATCTTTTGCTGGCTGTATTCCGCTTTTGAAATCAATGCGTAAGTAGAAATTAGATTGGTCTAATCCATACCACAACCGTTGAATGATGCTGCTGCTGTGCATGGTTCCCCTTGCACCACCGATTTCTAAACGTCCGGCTTTTTCCCAACCTTGTTCGTTACCGCTACCGTTAATTTCGGGATGAATAAATCCGGTGTTGCGATGATCTGCTCTGGCTTCGTGAATTTCTAAGGGTTGATTTAAATAAGTTGGTATGGGTTCGTTTAAGGCTTGGTAAATTCCTCGGAGATGTAACCGAAATAACTGGTCAAAAATGGCATCTTGATTTGATGAATGTCCTTCACCAAACCACCAAAACCAATCAGAACCTTCTGCGGCGTATAAAGCAGACCAAGCTGCGGGATTGTTTTCTTCTGTGGCTTCGGGATGATTCGCTAATGTAAGTCTTGCATGACTTAAGTAATCCCAAGCTCTATTTTTTACCGGGTCTCCTATCCAGGTAGTAAAACTACCGTCTACCCAAGAACCGCTGTGCAGTTGTTCTCCCTTCATGGTGGCTGTGGGAGGAAACTGTTCTAAAAATTCGGAAACTGTGACTAATTTTAATTGCGGTTCGTTGCTAAAACCTTGATACAAAGCTTCTAAGAACGGTTTTCCATCTTGTTCGTAAAATTCCCAACAGTTTTCTCCATCCAAAGCGATAGTAACTAACCAAGGTTCTTCGCTGTCACGATTTTGCTGCATTTGAGCAATTTTTTGCAATCGTCCGATTAAGTCTTTTGCTGCATTTTCAGGTGACATTCCGCTGTAGGTAAAGCCTATTAAATCGGATAATGCATGGTCACGGAAGACTATTGATACATCACCTTTCTCTGTTTGCAAGCGATAAGGACGGTAAAGTAAATCCGGTTGTTGCATATTTCCCCCTTCATCGCGGTGGAAAAACTGCCGTAAACTCCAACCCAATACTGCTTCATCTGAGCATATCCAATTAAATCCCTGTTCTACTATATACGGTATAACCGCCGGACTTACTGATTGTTCCGAAGGCCATAATCCACGGGGTTCTCGTTGAAATCTATCTTTGTATAGTTCCCAAGCCTTGTTTAGATGACGCGGAATATCTTCAGCCCATGTAAAACGATTTCGCGGCAATGTCATATTCGGTACTGCCACCCGACCAGCATCAGTATCCGCAAGTAAAGGTAAAATTGGGTGAGTATAAGGCGTAGTCATCACCTCCAACTGTCCAGTTTCCTGCATCTGGCGGTGTTGTGGTATAATGCGACCTAAAATTTCTCGCTGCTTTGAGTAAATCCGTTGGCGATCGCCTAAATTAAAACTATGTCCTTGTTTTAACCAACCAGCAATATCGGCATCATCCCAAAACAACGGATCAATCCACGCTAAATTATGCCAAGCTAATAAATCGCTATAATCTTGTAAATCCCAATGAGCCAAACACCAAGCTTCTCCTTTCTCCTGACGCTGTTGGTAAAGTTCTCTGTAGCGGGGATGGGGTTTAATTAAAGTATCGTAATTAGCGTCAAAAAAATGTTCGAGAATAAATTCTAATTGTCCTTGAGTTAGTTGTTCTGTAGGAGTCAAAGCAACTTCTAAATAAGGATCAAAAGCAGTACCGGCAACATAATCTTCAATCTGCAATATTAGTGACGGTACCAAATTCACAGTTTGATGCAACTTGGGATAACGTTCCAACATCAACACCAAATCCAAATAATCCTTAGTACCATGCAACCGCACCCAAGGTAAACGGTATCTTCCAGTACCAGAGCCAGAAGAAACATTTGCTTCAGGAGACTTGTACAGCGGCTGATGTTGATGCCAAATAAAAGCGACGTGTAAAGGTTGAGACATAAGCTTGAGAGTTAAAAGTTAGGAGTTAGGAGTTAGGAGTTAGGAGTTAAATAATACTCAATCCTAATTCCTAACTTTTACTACTACACTACTTGTTCCACTTCTGCA
>JAAUSO010000290.1 GCA_012033205.1 Richelia sp. SL_2_1
TGCTACTTACTACCTCGGCAACCAATTTAATCGTATTACCAATACAAATAATCGGCTCTTTTTGCCAAAGAGGTTCCTGGTTAAGTTTGATTTTATCTAAAACAATTACATCTGGACGTAATGCTGTCGCTTCTGCTGCGGGGGGTTTAATCAAACAAGTTTTGGGAATCAACCAGTTACAATTAGAACCAAGAATTTCAGCATAAATTCTACCAGCAATGTTTCCTGAAACCTCTTCATGTGGACCAGTTGGTGACCTGTCGCGTAATTCTCCGTCAATAAGTTCGTAACGGGGATTATCCCCATATTCAGCGAGAAATTTCTTGAAAGTGAGAAGTTTGGGTGGGGTGTAGGTCATAGTTCATATTGTGGCATGAGATGGTTTTATTTTAGCGAAGTGATATTAATCTCTTCCATAACTTTATTTTTCAACTTCCAAACTCAGTAAACTGACGTATATATGGTTCATGAAATGCCAAAATAATATCTTGCTTGGGTACTCCCATTTCTACTAATTGATTAGCAATTCCCACTTCAGTACCATCATGTTGAATCCAAATTTTCCCATCTTTAATATCAAGATGTAAGATACAACCAAAATCCCGTTTATTTCCTCTCCAACCGACATAAAGTAATTGATAATGGTCTTGTTGTTCGTCAAAAATTGTTTGCACCTCATACTCTTCGTATTTTCGTGACATCGAAGCTCGCTTTTGTCGTTCGGAAAGAAGATGTCTAATATATTGTCGATATTGTTCTACAGCCATTGACTAATAACCTCCCCTTCTACATCGTAAATCATCAATCGTAATTGATATTTTTCAACTGCCGATATAATAAATTTTCGTTGAAAAAAAGTTTCATAAACAGGCAATCTTACAGCTAAATAAAGTAAGCGTTCGGGTTCAACTTTTTCTAATGCATCTCGATAATTTAAAAATTGTCCCAAGGCAGTATGAAATTCGGAAACATTCGATGGACTAATAAAACTTTTAATTTCTACCGCTATTTTTCGTCCTTCTCTCTCTGCTCCTAAAAGTTCCTCTGCTGCTAAATCAATCTCAAAATCGACATCATCAACATTAATTTCATAAGGGTCATCTGTAATTTTCCAGCCTTCTTTTTCTAAGGCATTTCTAACAATATTATGAAATCGATCTTTTGCCATAGGAACTCACTATACTAAAAATTAGGCTAGTTAAAAGTAGATAAACCTTGCCTATTTTGAAAACTGTAGTTTGAAGTCAAGATTGTGAGATTGCTTCCTTGCGTCGCAATGACAAAACTCCACTTTTCGTTATGGACGAAGTTTAATACACAATATTCCCTCCAATTCCTATTTTAGCTTAGGGGTTCGTTTGGTAGTAATTTCTGGATATATGCTACAAGTCGGAAGTGTAATAGCTTTGCCCTGTCCCTCCTGCTTCTGTAAGCTCATACTACAAAGATAATTTTCAAATATTTTTCCAAAAACTGCGTAAAACCTCCCCACCTTATTCGTAGAAGAGTTTAAAGAGATTGGGGAGGAATTGCCATGCATCGATAAAAATCCATATATACCCGGTTAAAGCTCGCTACCTAGGATATTTTACCGCGTGATGCTGCGTTGCTCCCGTCGAAGGTACAAATTTCCCAAAGCTCAAACAACTATTTACTTTACAGTATTTTATGTATCTATGATGACAACAAATGACCAAACCTTCGAGGTGCAGCAGGAGATTTCGATGGATGATGATTTAGATTTGCAACTACGTCAGTTAGTCTGCGAAGCACAGCAGTATCCAGCTAAAAGTGTAGAACGTCGAAAAGTATTGAATAAATTAATTACAAAAATACAGCAGTCCAAAAAATTAAAAAGGTTTACACAGTGGCAAAATTTACCCGATTTTGAAGATATTTATCACGAAGCGGAAGCAATAACCTATCTGGAAATTTGCAAAAATATTGATAATTATCACCCAGAATATAAGGTAATGGCTTGGGTAAATCAAATCTTTAATTGGCGATTTCAAGATGTTTCAAGAGCATATAGAAATCAGCCCAGAATATTATCACTTGATGAATTAGATAGTTGTAAAAGTGACTCGGATAAATCTACAAGTAAAGAATTATCTAGAGTTGAAAAAGAACTAAAAGAGAAATTTATTTCTGAGAGTGAGAATGAATTTGAAGTATCAGCAGTTAGGAATTTTGTGAAAAATGACCCAGAAGTAATTTTACAAAAGATTTACATTGGCGAAGATAAAAGTGCCAATTTACAGAAAGTTATATTAATGAGATTAGATAATGAAAAATGGGACGATATATCTCAAATATTAGGTCATCCAATATCAAGGCTATCTGAGCTATATCAACGCAATATTAAAAAGCGTAAAATCATCGATTATTTTCGTAGATATTTACAGTAAATCTAGCATTAGAACTAATATTAATTCTCATCTCTTCACTCTTGCACAAACGTATTAAGGACAATTATGAACACTAATTACGAACAAACATCTTTCACTATTCCTCTCAGTATAGAAGCTCATGAAAAAGCTAATCAACGCAAAAAAGGAATATCAAACACTGAAAATGCTAAAAAAATATATCTCAATACGTTAGCTACTTATGCAGTTAAATATTATCTTGATTGCATGGGTTTTGCAACCAATTACTCAGATGCAGATAAAAGTAATCCGTGGATGTTGAGTTTAATCGATTTAGCTGATTTAGAAGTTAAAAATGTCGGAAAAATTGAATGTCGTCCGGTGTTACCAGATGCGGAATACTTAGAAATTCCGACTGAGGTAAGATCACATAGAGTTGCTTATATTGCCGTGCAGTTTAACCAAACTTTAAAAGAAGCAACAATTTTAGGGTTCACAACTCAAACATTAGCGAAAGTTCCTTTAAGCCAGTTAGAATCTGTAGATAATTTACTGGACTATTTAACAACTAAAGAAAAAGCTGCAAAAGTCAACATTAGTCAATGGTTAGAGGGAGTATTTACAGCAGGTTGGTTAAATGTGGAAGAGATATTTAATCCACGAGAACTGAGTTTAAGATTTGCTAGGAATTTTAGCGTGACAAAGTGTAAAAAAATTGATATAGGTTTGCACTTGAATGATGAATCTGTTGTTTTAGTTGTCAAATTAAATCCAAAAAATCAAGACATAACTGATATTAAAAATCAAAATAAAGGTGAAATTGATATTATTGTACAAGTTCAAGCAGACACGGAAAGAAGTGTTTCTTTACCTCCAGGATTAAAATTAGTTGTTACTGATGAAAATGGTCAAGAAGTAGATGCTGCTGTTTCCCGACTGAATGATAATTGGATGGATATTGAATTAAGTGCAGAATTAAATGAGGAATTTAGTGTTGAAATAATTTTAGGTGAATCGAAAGTTACTGAGGATTTTGTTGTATGATAATTATAAATTTCAAATAAACAATATAGAGAGGCGATATTCTTGCGTCTCTCTTACACAATATCGGGAATATATAAATCATCCGAACTTAGATTGCATCACCTATGAAAAAACTGGTTATTTTAAAATTTGATGGCAATTTTGAATCAGGGTTTCAAGTTAATTTAGAAATCGCAAATGAAGGGCAACGCGCTTACCGAACTACCACAGCGAAGTTACCAGAAAATATTAATATCCCCCAATTATTAAATAACTGGCACGAGATATATTGCAGTCGATATAGTCAATTTAGGGTTAAATCTGGTGGTAGTCGTCGCGTCAATTTGGAATCTTTAAATCAAGAATGTACGCGGGAATCTATAAATTTACTTGCTTGTTTTAATCAATGGCTGAATGCATCATCTTTTCAAGAAGTTATCAATTATTTACAAGAACTCAATTCTAAAGATGAAATCAGAATTATAATTACGACTTCTTGCCATGAATTACGTCAGTTACCTTGGCATTTGTGGGATGTTTTAATTAATTTTACACTACTAGAAGTGGCTTTAAGTTCGCCAAATGCAGAACAAGGAGAAAGAGCATTACGAGAAAAAATTAGAATTTTAATTATTTTAGGTGATAGTTCAAATATTAATATAGAAGCTGATAAAAAACTGTTACATAATTTCTGTGGTGATGATGCGGAAATTGTCTTATTACAACAACCATCACGGGAGGAATTGAATAATTATTTACAAGATAATTTAGGTTGGGATATATTGTTTTTCTCCGGACATTCTCAAACTCAAGAAATGCAGGGGAGGATTTATCTAAATCATCACGAGAGTTTGACTATGGGGGAATTACGGGATGCTTTGCAAGTAGCAATTCAAAGACGTTTGCAAATTGCATTTTTTAATTCCTGCGATGGTTTGGGGATTGCTTATGAGTTGGAACAATTGCATATTCCCCAAGTAATTGTGATGCGGGAACCTGTACCGGATATAGTCGCACAGGAGTTTTTGAAGTATTTTCTGCAAGAGTTTACTGGTGGAAAGTCTTTGTATATTTCTGTGAAAAATGCGCGGTTGGAATTACAACAACTGGAGTCAGAATTTCCCTGTGCTAGTTGGCTTCCGGTAATTGTCCAAAATCAAACGGAAACTCCACCAACTTGGCAAAGTTTAGGGATAATTTCTTTTTGTCCCTATCAAGGTTTGAGTGCGTTTAAGGAAGAGAATGCTGAGTATTTTTTTGGAAGAAATAAAGCAACGGCGAGTTTAGTTACTGCTGTTAATAGTAAACCTTTGGTGGCTGTAATTGGTGCTTCGGGTAGTGGGAAATCTTCGCTGGTGTTTGCTGGGTTAATTCCGCAATTGCGTGGGGATACTGTTAATAATTGGTTGATTTTATCGTTTCGTCCCGGTAAAAATCCCTTTGCTGCTTTGGCTGTAGCGTTGGTTTCGGCGTTAAATTTACCAGAAAATGAGCGACGTTTGGCTGAGTTGGAATTGGATGTAAGTTTGCAGCGCGATCGCACTGTTCTAGGAAATTTTATTGCCAATCTTACATCCCAATACGGGGATGGGGGAGACGCGATGTATCGCGTCTCTACATTGTCGTTGCGGATTTTGTTGGTGGCTGACCAGTTTGAGGAAATTTATACTTTGTGTACTGATGGGGAGGAACGGAGAGTTTTTCTGGATGGGTTGTTGTATGCGGTTGATAATGCGCCGTTTTTTCGGTTTTTGATTACTTTGCGGGCGGATTTTTTATCTAGGGCGTTGGATGATTATGAACCTTTTGGGCGGGCGTTACAGCAGTATCAATTAGAACCTGTGGTGCGGATGAATCGGGAGGAATTGCAGGAAGCGATTACGCTCCCAGCGAAACAGTTGGGTTTTGAGTTTGAGGAAGGTTTGTGTAATACCATAATTGATGATATCGAAGATGGGGATGGCGTTTGCCGTTGTTGGAATTTACCCTGACTCTGTTGTGGAAGCAGCAATATGCGGGAAGGTTAACCCATCAAGCATATAAAAAAATTGGCGGAGTGGAGGAAGCCCTGGCGAATTATGCAGATATGGTTTATGCAGACTTGAGCGAAGGGGAAAGAGAAACAGCGCAACGGGTGTTTATTCAGTTGGTGCAACCGGGGGAAGGTACGGAAGATACCCGGAAGTTGGCAACGCGGGAAGAAGTGGGGGGAGAGAATTGGGATTTGGTGACGCGGTTGGCTGATAAGCGGTTGGTGGTGACGAACTGGGATGAGTTGAGGAATGAGGAAACGGTGGAAGTCGTCCATGAGGCGTTGATTCGCCATTGGGGACGGTTGCGGGGATGGATGCAGGAGAACCGCAAGTTTCGCATTTGGCAACAGGGGTTGATGGTTGCGTTGCAGCAATGGGTGGAGAGTGGTAAGGATGAGGGTGCTTTGTTGCGGGGTGCGACTTTGGCTGTGGCGGAGGATTGGTTGCAGGAACGGGGTGGGGAGGTGAGTAAACCGCAGCGATGGTTTATTGAGAAGGGTGTGGCGTTGCGGGAGAGCGAGAGGAAGCAGAAGGAGAGGTTGCGAAGACGGGTTATTGGTGGGTTGGTTTGTGGTTTGGTGGTGATTTCGGGGTTGCTGTATTTG
>JAAUSO010000291.1 GCA_012033205.1 Richelia sp. SL_2_1
AAAAGCTGCTATCAGTCTGTGTAAATTTTTATGACCATCGTGTCTACCAATATATAAAAATAGGGGTGATTTTGATGATTGTTTCTCACTTCATCAAGTAAACGAAAATTATTTGCATCATGGGCTAATGGAATAGGTGTAATTTTATTAGCTGGAATATGGTAAAAATCACAAATATCTTTGGCTGTAGTGTTCGAGTTACAGATAATATGTTGCGCTTGTGACAACACTTGGGGAATATAGTAACGGTGATAGGATGTTAACGGTGAAAGAGGTTTGGGGAAACGTAAAGGAATTACATCATGAACAGTAACGATGTAGCGACAATTAGTATTAAGCGGTGCTTCCGGTTGCGGAGAAAATAAAAGCTTTGACTTTAGCTTACGATAGATTATTGGTAATTTAAACTGCGTCCATAAAAGTCTATCAAAATGCCCTTTTGTACCTTGAGCAGGTGTAAGATTATCTGGTATTTGATAACAGTTGAAGTTTAGATAATCGTTAGTAGTTAATAGTGTAGGTTGAAGATGTTGTAAACAAGGGAAAAGATTGGTAGCATAATTGCTTATACCTGTAGGCTTGGAAAAAACAACTGATAAATTAATCAATAATTCGTTCATTTATATATTAAAAGGGAATAGGTAATAGGTAATAGGACTTTAACAGTTAGGTGTAATGATTTTTTAAAATTTTAAATTTTAAATTAGGATTCCTATATATTATTTGTATCATTTACGGATAATTACTCCCTTGCCGCTCTAAAATTAGCTTTCACCCTTGTTGGTGCGCTTCATCTCTATGAAATCTCTTTTCTCCGTGTTCTCTGCGTTCTCTGCGGTTTTTTTAGATAATCTTTCAGCGGTTCTTTGATTTATTTGTTTACCATACATTAACAAACCGTATAATTTACCAAATGCTACTTTTGGTCTAATAAAAATTAAAATCAAAGCATAGATGACGAGACGAATTAACCTAGTCATCAAAATAAAATCATTAGTATATCTTTCTAAGGTTAATAGATAACTGTAAGTACTATGTTTTATTTTTTGGAAAACATATTTATTTGTAATTGATGAAGGCTGGTGTATTACGCCAAACTCTTTAGTAACTGCAATTAAATATCCTTGATTAGCATAGCGTTTGCAAAAATCAAAATCTTCGTAATAAAGAAAGTAAACATCATCAAATTGCGGACAATCGGAAAAATTACGTAAATTAACTATTAGACTGCAACCGGAAACCCAATCACAAATAATATAAGGTGCTTCTGTATTTGTTAATAAATCTTGAGTCTTAATTGTTCCCGTTTTGGCAGCGAAACTTCCCCCAGCAAACCAAATTTCATCTTTGGGAGTATGAATAATCGTACCAAGAATAGAAATTTTTGGATATGACTGGAAAAAACGGTTAACTTTTTCTAAAGATATCCCTTCAAAATAAGCATCTGGATTAATTATCCAAACAATAGCTTGAGAATCTTGGTTATAAATCCACTTCATACCGTAGTTACAAGCACAACCAAAACCAATATTATATCCAGAATCAAGAATCTCTACAAATTCACTCTTGAGTTGTCTAATAGAATTATCATCAGGTGAATTGTTGATGATCAAAGTTTTATGCTCAATATTTTCATCAACAGGTAGAGAACGAATTAATTTTACAATCAATTCCGTTGAATAGTAGTTAACGGTTAAAAAATAAATCACGATAGCTCAATTTGACAATCATCACCAATCATAAATCGTAAAGCTTTTGGCCGACGAGGTGCGAGTGTCACTTGCGCTCGTTGCCCAATTAAACTATCTATAATCCGTTGGTGAATTCCGGATATCTTCGCACCTCCTAAAACTACACTGTGTTCTATTTCAGTATCTACTAAAGTTGATTTGTCAGCAATACTGGTATATGGACCGATAAAACAATTTTCTAAATGACAATCTTTACCAATAATTACGGGACCGCGAACTGTACAATTAATTAATTTAGAACCAAATCCAATTTGTACTCTGCCAATGACTTGACTTTGAGCATCTATTTGTCCAAAAATCGAAGTTTGTAAACTGGTATCAAGAATTAAACGATTAGCTTCGAGTAAATCATCTTTTTTTCCAGTATCCAACCACCAACCTTCCAGTTGACAAGCTAATACTTGCTTTTTTTGACTAATTAAACATTGAATAGCATCAGTAATTTCTAATTCACCTCTTGCAGAAGGTTTTATAGAAGCAATAGCTTGGTGAATAATCTCCGAAAAGAAATAAACCCCTACTAAAGCTAAATTGGAAGGAGGAACTTTTGGTTTTTCGATTAACTCCAATACCTTACCGTTATCATCAACTTTCGCGACCCCAAAAGCGCTAGGATTATCAACAGTACGCAATAATATCAATGCATCTTGGTGTTGCTGTTGAAATTTTTTGAGAAAATAACTCAAGTCACCTTGTTGAATTAAATTATCACCTAAATACATTACAAAAGGTGAATCTCCTAAGAAAGGAAGAGCTACTTTTACAGCATGGGCAAGTCCTGCTGGTTCCTCTTGTAAAATGTAGGTGATATTAGCTCCAAATTTATCCCCATTGCCGGTTTTTGCTTGAACTTCTTCTCCAGTCTCCGGTGAAATAATGATACCAATATCAGTAATCCCGGCTGTTACCATTTCTTCAATGCCATACCATAAAATAGGTTTATTTGCAACAGGTACCAGTTGTTTTGCGCCGGTGTATGTCAGAGGGCGCAGTCGAGTACCTTTACCGCCAGACAGAATTAATGCTTTCATAGAATTTGGTAATTGGTAATTGGGAATGGGTAATTGGTAATGGGTAATCGGGCTAATTTAAACCTTTAACCTTTGACCTTTAACCTTTAACCTCTTGAAGCATTTCTCTAAGGCTTTGTCGCCAATGAGGTGGATAAGATTCCATGACAGTGGATATTTTGGCACAGTTGAGAACTGAATAATTAGGGCGAGTTGCAGGGGTGGGATATTCCTTCGTCGTAATCGGGATGACACGCTCAATCTTCAAAGGAAAACCTAGCTGTCTGGCTTCTTCAAAAATGGCGATCGCAAAATCATACCAACTAGCGACACCGCTGTTTGTATAATGATAAGTGCCGGTTTTTTGTGGACTGTTAACGAGTGCGGCTATGGTTTGAGCGATGTTTTTTGCCCAGGTAGGGCTACCAATTTGGTCATTAACTACTCTTAACTCTGGTTTTTGTGAACCCAGACGTAGCATGGTTTTGACAAAGTTACTTTCGCCAAATGAGCCATAAACCCAAGCTGTACGAAGGATAAAATGGTTGCTACAATTGGAGCGAATCGCTTCTTCTCCTGCTAATTTGGTTTTACCATAAACGCTTAAAGGATTAGTTGGATGATTTTCCTGGTAAGGAAGACTACTTTTACCATCGAAAACATAATCAGTGGAAATATGAATTAAGCAAGCTCGTAATTTTTCTGCTTCTTGAGCAAGAACCTCTGGGGCTAGACTATTAATTGTGCTGGCTAATTCGGGTTCGCTTTCGGCTTTGTCTACCGCAGTGTAAGCAGCAGCATTGATAATGATTTCTGGTTGCTTTTCTCGAATCAACTCTCGGAGAGTTTCCGGTTGAGCAAGTTCGATTAGGGGACGTGCTACTGCTGTTAAATTACTGCAAGTTTCAAAAGTTTTTTGTAATTGAGTACCAACTTGTCCTTTACAGCCAATTAGCAAAATTTGTTTACTCATTCGATTTATAATAATTTATCTTGAGAGTAAGATTTGTTTACTGTCTAAAATTTTATCAATATAAAAAATAAAATTTTAAGTATTTCTATACATCTAATTAATTTAAATAAATAAATAAATAAATAAATAAAAGTCCTGTTTTATTGCCTGCTTCCCTCTCTAATACAGGTTTTTAACTATATAACTATTTAGAGAAACAGTTGAGGTTTTATTTTAGCTATAAATAAATAGATGAAAACCTTAAACCATAGCATCATTTGATATTTTGTAAATACAAAATAATCAATGTTTAGAAATACTTATAAAATATACCTATTTAGTTTAGTATTTATTTTCATTGAATTACTTTAAAATCCTGTAGATAGCCGATAAATTGGTAGTTTCAGACAAAAAGAACATATAGTCCTAGAAATACTACTTATAGTAGAGGACAAAATTTACCGCGCTAATCTTGCTATAATCTTCACTAGTATAAATAGTTAATTTTTTCTTAAAAACTTAAAGTCAAAAGCTTTATGTTTTAGCCACGTGGTATAGGAACCTTGACCGAAAGCAAACGTTTGCGATGTTTTTTTTGTGTTGTTCCCTAATAAACCTATGCCTATTAATTTATTTGATGCTAATTTTTATCGCTCAGCTAATTCAGATTTGAATGGCTTGAGTGATAATCAAGCATGGTCACATTTCAAAAACTACGGCTTAGAAAATGGTCTGGAGTTCTCATCGTTAATCGATTTAGATTTTTACCGTGCTAGTAACAGCGATTTAGCTAATCTGAGCGATAGACAAGCTTACGAACATCTAGTAAATTATGGTGTTAGTCAGGGGCGGAAATTTTCTGCACTTACTGACCTAGAATTCTACCGCGAAACTAACACTGATTTAGCTAATTTAAGTAACGAAGAATTATTTGACCATTTGAAAAATCAAGGTATAGAGGAAGGGCGTTCGTTTTCACCGTTTTTCAATGTTAAATATTATTTAGCTGATAATCCTGATATCGCTCAAACTTTAGGAAATAGCTATAAACAAGCATTCAATAATTTTGTAATTGAGGATTGGAATCAAGGAGATTCTTTTTCACCAGCTTTTGATGCACAATTTTATAAAAATGCTTATGCTGATTTAGCGGCTAGTTCCCTGGATAATAAACAGCTTTTAGAGCATTTTGTGCTTAAAGGTTTAGATGAAGGAAGAGCATCAGCACCGGGATTTGATGTCAATTATTATCTGAATAATAATCCTGACTTGAAGCAAGCTGGTTTAAGCTACACAGATGCTTACAAACACTTTGTCAGCGTAGGTTTGCGTGATGGATTTGCTGCTAGCGAATATATAGAAATCGACTACGCTGGTAATACCTTAGATACTGCTCGTACAATAGCTTTAGACTCTGGAGAAATAATTTTTAGAGACTCTGTTGGGAACTCTGACATTGAGGATTTTTATGGTTTGAATTTGAATAATCCCAACAACAAGCTTGACTTGTCAATCAATGGTTTGGGTGCGGATGCAGATTTAGAATTACTCAACAGTAGTGGTGAAATCATCGCTCGTGCGGCTAATAGCGGTAATATCGGCGAGTCTTTGAATATTAATAACTTAGAAAACGGTGCCTATTACATTCGAGTTTTACAGGGAATAGAGCCAACTAACACCAACTATAATTTGAGTCTGTCTGTGGCTCCAATAGAAGCTCAACCGGATGTGATTGTTTTGAGTGAATCTACACCTGTACCAGCTACACCGACAGTTCCTGAGCCTCAATCTGCATCAGCTTATAGCAGCAATCCTCTGCTCGATGAAGTTGTGAAATTGACAAATGATTATCGTACTGAACATGGTTTACAGCCTCTAACGTTGAATATGGAGTTGTCTAAATCGGCTCAACTACACAGCGAAGACATGGCTGTAAGCGACTTTTTCAGCCATACAGGTTCTAACGGTAGTCGAGTTAGCGAACGCACTAAATCGGCAGGTTATCAATCTCCTTATGTCGGTGAAAATATTGCCGCAGGTTACATGAGTGCTGAAGAAGTTGTGAGAGGATGGATGAATAGTCCCGGACATCGGGAAAATATTCTTAATCCCAACTACAAAGAAATCGGCATTGGATATCACTATCTAGCTCATGACACTGGAGAGGTAAACTACAACAGATATTGGACACAGGATTTTGGTGCTGTAGTTTCTACCTGATACTTACACCCCTCCCCAACCCTCCCCTTGTCAAGGGAGGGTGCCCTTAGGCGGG
>JAAUSO010000292.1 GCA_012033205.1 Richelia sp. SL_2_1
TAAGAGTTAAGAGTTATGAGTTTTGACCTTTGACCTTTAACCTTTAACCTTTAACCTTTAACCTTTAACCTTTAACCTTTAACCTTTAACCTTTAACCTTTAACCTTTAACCTTTAACCTTTAACCTTTAACGTCTTCTACCTCTTGTACCAAAACTACCACGACTGCGGCTTCCTGAACTTCGAGAACGAGTTCCGCTACCAAAACTACTGTTAGACGGATTCTTTCTTGTTGATCCGGATTTACCAGATTGTTTCAGTGTACTGCTGCCAAAACCGGAACCAGTAGCACGGCTGTTACCAGTATTTGTACTAGGGGTAGTACGTCTGGTAGTCGAACTTCCAGGACTTGTTCTTCTAACATTTCCTGTAGTGCGGAAAGTGGTACGGTTTCTAACTGCTGCTGGTGGTTCGTTATAACGCTGACGATATCTATCAACTGCCACATCATAACTATTACCATATCCACCAAAACCAGTATATACAGACCTTCCCGGTTGATACGCAGGTGGTACATAATACTGGGGTCTGAATAACAAACTACCGATTGCTTGTCCCGCGACTGCACCAGCAAAGGGAGCCCAAAAGCCGTTGTTTCGCTGGACTATCACCGTTTCTTGTCGTCCAGTTTGGGGATCGGTTTTTGTTTCGGTAACATTTTGAACATATTCAATTTTAAAATCTGGTGTTAAATAAAGTGCAGGCTCTCCGTTTTCTACTTTTAGGTAGCTAGCTTTGCCTTCCTTAATTTGCTCTTCAGTAAGACGAGCCATTTGCAACTTATCAGTTTTAAAAGTGGGCTTAGGACTATTTAACAAAAATAGTGTATACTCCCCATCAGCATCGTTGTAACTAGCTTGCTGTACGGGATATTCACCATCAGTAATTTTAGTGTTAGTCGGAGTTTGGCTTACATTTCTCGCTTGTGGAATATCTTGGTTACTTTGGTTAGTACCACCACAAGCAACTGTTGTAAAGCACAAACTGAATGCTAAAAAAACAGCTGTAAACTTACGCAAAATTTTCATATCCATATACTTTTATTCTATCTTTGAGCTTAACAACTTCTTTATCGGCTTGAGAGGTACGGAGAACCGTCTTTTTATAAAGGAATTAATTCGTGATAATGCTGTAATAATTGGTCATTATTCAGTTCATCACCTAACTGTGCAGGTGAAAAATGTACTTGAATTGCTCGTAGTTTATGTTTGTAATGTAAGTCAATAAAAGCTTTTAAACCTTCTTGAAGATCGGCAATATTTGACAAATCATCTTCTAATTCGGGTACTTCTCCTTCATAAGCCGCTGTAATCATCACCACTACATTACGAGTTACAGGAACGGTAAAAGATTCATCGACATCAGAATAATTAGACGGTGGTTCACTTAAATAACGTTGTGCCGAATCGGTAAATAATTCTTGAAAATAGTCTCCCGCGTCACCTTCTTCCCAAAATACATCACCTTCATTAGCACTGGACATCCAATATTCATCGTATTGTAATAAGGTTTCGCAGATTGAAACTAATTGTTCTCCCAAAACCTCCATATCACCTTCAGCATCAACTGCTTCTCTAGCGCTACGATTTAATACTCCTAAAATAGGTGCGACTTCCGAACCACTTAGGTGTAACATGATACGACAAACTACATATCTAGTACGACCCATCATTTTATTAAACATACTTTTTGCTCCTTAATTCTCGTTGCGTTGAATGAATCATATTATGGTTTGAACTTAGCATCGGGCAATATGTATTTTTTAGACCCAAAGACCGAAGGGCATTGCTTTTTTAATATTTTTTTAATATTTATTTGAGATTTATTTGAGATTTATTTTAAATTTATTTAATAAATCTATTACTGGAGTTGTCAATATCTAACATAATCAAAAATTCGACTTTTGATAATCTCAGATTAATTAATTATTGAAAATAATTTTATAATGTTATAAGTGTTCTCCACTACAACTTAAACAATCATGCAAAATAAATCATCAGTATAAACTATAAAAGATTTAACTTATATATTTGGGATATTTTAGATATCTATATCTTTAGGTGGATATCTTTCAGTCTGATACTGCATTTAAGAATCAAGTAAGATAGTGAAAACCTTTAAAAAAATCCGCACTTGCATTTATTGATGGTTGTCTGGATTGAGAAAGTTCGCTCAATTCATCTTCATCTAAATCAGTTTCAATTTGAGGATGGTCAATTAATCTTTTGCCAAAATGGGGACTATCATAAACAGTCAAATTTTTGGCGCTAGAATTTGTTAAAATTGTTTGCGTAGGAGCTTGAAAAAAGTTTAATTTTGCGGCAATTCCTAAAATTTTTGTCACACCTTTGATATAATCTGCATTTTCTCTTGCTTTATCCAATCGAGTCATTAATTGTTGCATCCGTTGAATACTAATTAGCTGTCGATGGTTCTCTTGGCTAGCAATCATTTCTATAGCTAGATATATATTTTTGTGAGTTGCAGCAGCATCTTTAAAAGGAAGAATAGCCATATAAGCAATGGGAAATAAACTTTCGTCGCTGTCTGCACGGAAAGTAAAAACAGTACGACGACGGCCAATTTCCATACTAGGAGGTTGATGTAATCCTTGATATTTTTGAGTTATTTGAAAATAGGCACCAGCTAAAGCAAAATTTGCTTCTGGATCTAAAGGTCGATCTACAATAATACGAATAGTTGGTGGAGTTTCGTTGAAAAATTCTCCCGAATCTTCCGCAGTTAAGTAATGAATAATAGAGCGATCGCCTTTTTGACTCAAATCCACCCATTCACAAATCAACATATCCGTTTTCAACCCAAAGCGAGAAGTAGCATAAAGTTTTGCTCCGGTTAAAGTTGCTCCAGTTAAATCAGCACCTACCCATTCAGCTTCAATTAATTTTGCTTCAGTTAAATCGGTGTGTACCAAACTAGTATTAGTTAAATTAGCATTGCTTAAATCGGCTCCAGCCAAATTTGCACCGCTTAATTTTGCACCGCTTAAATCAGTCCAAGAAAGATTTGCACCTCTTAAATCAGCCCAGCGAAGATTTGCATCGCTAAGATTAGCACCAAATAGGTTAGCACGAAACATATTCACCTGACGAAGTTCGGCTTCTCGTAAATTAGCACCGCTTAAATCAGCACGAACTAAATCGGTATTATTTAAAGTAGCTCGCTCCAGATTCGCTGCAACTAAAGACGCACCTCTCAAACAAGCTTGATTCAAATTCGCATTACGTAAAATAGCGTGACGGAGTGTAGCTTCCCGTAAATCGGCATTACTTAAATTTGCTTCTAATAAATTAGCACGAGTGAAATCAGCGCGAATTAATTCACTTTGGATTAAAGAAGCTCTCACCAATTGAGCATGACTCAAATTAGCTCGAATTAAATTAGCCACATTCAAACTCGTTTCTGTGAGATTAGCTCCTTCAAGATGAGCGCCACTAAGTCTTGCTACATTAAGTTGAGCATAGCTAAAATTAGCCTTAGTCAGATTAGCGCCGCTAAGATTTACAACGCTTAAATTCCCATGGCTAAAATCCGCACCACTAAGTTTTACTCCACATAAATTAGCTTCGGGAAGTTGAATATTTCTAAAATCCGTCCATCCCTTCTGGTATTTTTCCAATAATTCATCTACAGTCATCGATGCAACCTCTGATTTTATTTAATAATTGGTAATTGGTAATTGGTAATGGGTAATGGGTAATGGGTAATTGGTAATTGGTAATTGGTAATTGGTAATTGGTAATTGGTAATGGGTAATTGGTAATTAAACTCCTCACTCCTAACTCCTCACTCCTAACTCCTAACTCCTAACTCCTAACTCCTAACTCCTAACTCCTAACTCCTAACTCCTTTAATCCAAAATCCAAAATCTAAAATAAAATAACCCTTCTCCTAAAAATTAAGTATGATAATCGGTATTATTGGTCTTGGATTAATCGGTGGTTCTTTAGGTTTAGACTTAAAAAAGCAAGGACATCACGTTTTAGGAGTTAGTCGCCGTGAGTCAACTACTCAAAGAGCAATTTCTCTTGGTGCTGTTTCCCAAGCCTCAGTTAATATGAACTTGCTATCAGAAGCACAAGTTGTATTTATTTGTACACCTCTGGGACTTATTATTCCCACACTTGAGCAATTGATTGCTTATTTGCCAAGTTCTTGTGTCATAACTGATGTTGGTTCGGTGAAAACCCCTATTGTAAAAGCGATTGCACCTGTATGGGAAAATTTTGTCGGCGGACATCCAATGGCAGGTAGTATTGATTCAGGTATAGAAGCTGCCCGTTCAAAATTATTTACTGATAAACCTTATGTACTTACACCTATTAATACAACTCCAACCAGTGCGATCGCAATTATTGAAGATTTGATCGGTCAACTTGGTGTTAATATTCATTACTGTTCGCCAGAAGAACATGATAAGGCAGTTAGCTTGATTTCTCATTTACCAGTAATAGTGAGTGCTTCCTTAATTACAGCTTGCGAAAAAGAACCCGATGCTCAAGTTCATCAATTAGCTCAAAAGTTTGCCAGTTCAGGTTTTCGCGATACATCTCGCGTTGGTGGAGGAAATCCGGAATTGGGAGTAATGATGGCAAAATACAATCGAGAAGCATTGCTCATGTCGCTGCAAAAGTATCGCTCGAATTTAGATGAATTAGTTAATTTAATTGAACGAGAAGATTGGGTAAGTTTAGAGCAAATATTGCATTCAACTCAGCAAGCTCGGAATAAGTTTGTTAAAGATTGATCTATAATTCCCTTCTTTTATGTTATAAATTCCCTTCCTAAACAAACGTAAATTCCACGAATATCACAGAAGTCGGGTTTTTAGGATAAATGTCTGTAGAAACAGAGAATATTTCTAAAAAACCCGACTTCTAATCGAACCCACGTTAAACAACTATTCCTATAGAGATAGGAGTCCTACTTGAATATTGAACAAAACTCAGTACAGTTTCTATTCCCTATTCCCTATTTCCTATTCCCTATTCCCTATTTCCTATTCCCTGACCCCAACAGATCAATTCAAAAATCAAACAGGATTCCTATAGTTTATCAAAATAAACAGTATCATCATGAAACAGATTCTTAAAAAAGCAGTCACCCTACTTACGGTATACTACGCCTACATCGTAGAATACCGCGCCGAACTAATTTTATGGGTTTTGACGGGTTCGCTGCCTATAATTATGATGGGAGTTTGGACTCAAGCAGCCCAAGCAGGACAATTTGGGTTATCTCCAGCAGAATTCGCTCGTTATTTTCTCACTGTATTTTTAGTTAGACAATTAACAGTTGTTTGGGTAATTTGGGAATTTGAAAAAGAAGTTGTAGAAGGTAAACTTTCACCGCGTTTATTACAACCTTTAGATCCAGTATGGCATCATGTAACATCTCATCTTGCGGAAAGAGTTGCTCGGATACCCTTTGCAATATTATTAGTATTATTATTTTTGCACTTTATCCCCAAGCTTTTTGGATACCAAGTTTTACACAAGTAGTATTATTTATTCTGTCTTCAGCAATGGCTTTTGCGCTGCGTTTCGTGATTCAATACACTTTTGCCATGTTCGCATTTTGGACAGAAAGAGCATATGCTTTACATGATTTTTGGTTTCTATTCTATCTATTTTTATCGGGAACTATAGCACCCTTAGAAGTATTTCCCGAACAAATTAGACAGATAGTATTACTAACACCATTCCCTTATTTAATTGACTTTCCCGTGAGTATTTTAGTAGGTTTACCAACTAATATCCCCAGAGGATTTTTAGCAACCGCAGGCTGGTTTTTACTATTTCTAGGAATAAATCGGATTATGTGGAGACAAGGATTGAAAAAGTATTCCGGAATGGGAGCGTGAGGGGCGATGGGGTGATGGGGAGATGGGGAGATGGGGTGATGGGGTGAT
>JAAUSO010000081.1 GCA_012033205.1 Richelia sp. SL_2_1
GGCAAAGGTCAAAGGTCAAAGGTCAAAGGTCAAAGGTCAAAAGGTCAAAGGGCAAAGGTCAAAGGGCAAAGGGCAAAGGTTTAAATTCCCAAAGAACATTGTTCTCCAGGCGCTACTATTTCTTACCTCTAACCTTTAACCTCTAACCTTTATTGCTCTTCTTGTATGGTTTCGCGGGTAAGAGATTCGTAAGTAGGACGAGGTGGTGTACGACGAGAGTTTTGGTCTGTCATCAGGTCTACTTCCACATCTAAGGAACTACCATCATTTTGAGTTTCTACTTTGTGGACGGCAATATCTAGTCCCAAAGATTGCAACTCTCGCATCAATACTTTGAATGATTCTGGCGTTCCTGGACGAGGGATTGCTTTACCTTTAACAATGGCGTTCAGAGCTTCGTTACGTCCTTGCATATCGTCGGACTTGACGGTAAGCAATTCCTGCAAAGTATAAGCAGCACCGAATGCTTCTAATGCCCATACTTCCATTTCTCCGAAACGCTGTCCGCCTTGTTGTGCTTTACCACCCAATGGCTGTTGAGTAACCAAGGAGTAAGGACCAGTGGAACGAGCGTGAATTTTATCATCTACCAAGTGGACTAATTTGAGCATATAAGCTACGCCTATAGTCACTGGTCGGTCAAAAGGTTCCCCAGTACGACCGTCATAAACTTGAATTTTTCCGCAATTATCGGGATTAAATACCCAGTCTTTGCCAGTTTCGTCTCTTGCTTCTTGTAGCTTGCCGTGAACGATTTGCCGCGATGATTCTTCACCATACATTTCATCGAATGGTGTAATCTTAAACCTGACTCCTAAAGTATGACCAGCCCAACCGAGCAAGCACTCAAATACTTGTCCTACATTCATGCGGCTGGGTACGCCCAAGGGGTTAAGTGCAATATCGATCGGAGAACCATCTGGCAAGTAAGGCATATCTTCTAAAGGTAATATTTGGGAAATAATCCCTTTATTGCCATGCCGTCCTGCCATTTTGTCGCCAACTTGAATTTTCCGCTTTTGGGCTACGTAAACTCGTACCACCATATTCGCCCCTGGCGGTAATTCGTCACCTTGCTCACGGGTAAATAAACGGACATCTACAACTCTTCCTTTTTCACCATTTGGTACTCGCAAAGAGTTATCTCTTACGTCTCTGGCTTTCTCACCGAAAATTGCTCGCAGTAATTTCTCTTCCGGTGGCTGGTCGGATTCACCTTTGGGAGTGACTTTACCTACCAAGATGTCTCCAGCTTCTACCCAAGCACCAATGCGGATAATTCCTTGTTCGTCTAAGTTTCGCAGCGCGTCTTCACCAACGTTGGGAATTTCTCTGGTAATTTCTTCTGGCCCTAACTTAGTTTGTCTTGCCTCAATTTCATACTTTTCAATGTGAATTGAAGTATAAATATCCTCTTGTACCAAACGTTCGCTAATTAGAATCGCATCTTCGTAGTTATAACCTTCCCAAGGCATATAAGCTACTACAATGTTTTGTCCTAATGCTAATTCGCCACCTTCGGTGGAAGAACCATCTGCAAGCACCTGTCCGGCAATAACTCTTTCTCCTATCCTCACCAAAGGTTTTTGACTTAAGCAGGTGTCTTGGTTGGAACGTTGGTATTTGGAAATTTTATATTTTTCTTCTGGTGCGTCGGGTGCGGGACGGACACGAATTTCTGTAGCATCTACATAAGTAACGTCACCGTCGGTACGCGACACTATCACCATCCCGGAGTCTCTTGCTGCTTGGGCTTCTAAACCAGTTCCGACCAAAGGACGTTCTGGCTTGAGCAATGGCACCGCTTGCCGTTGCATATTCGACCCCATTAATGCCCGGTTCGCGTCATCGTGTTCCAAAAATGGAATCAAACTTGTTGCCACCGAGACTATTTGTACCGGAGAAACTGCGACATAATCCACTTGTTCGGGAGTCGTAGTTGCCCAATCCTGACGATAGCGTACTGGTATTTGAGTACCAATAATGTAGCCATTTTCATCGAGAGGTGTGTCACCCGGAGCAACTCGCAAGTCGTCTTCTTCATCAGCAGTCATGTAGATTGCTGGTTTCTCAAACATGACTTTTCCGTTTTCTACCGGACGAAACGGTGTTTCTAAAAATCCATAGGGATTCACCTTCGCGTGAGTCGCTAAAGAACCAATTAATCCTGCATTCGGACCTTCTGGCGTTTCAATCGGACATATCCGTCCGTAGTGAGAAGGGTGAATGTCTCGCACCGCAAAACCGGCACGTTCACGAGTTAAACCACCAGGTCCAAGTGCTGATAATCTACGTTTATGGGTCAATTCCGCTAACGGATTGGTTTGATCCATGAACTGAGATAACTGAGATGAACCAAAAAATTCTTTGATTGCTGCTACCAAAGGTTTAGGGTTAACTAAAGATGCAGGAGTTAGTGACTCCGAATCAGATACGGTCATACGTTCGCGGATTATCCGCTCCAAACGGTTTAGACCAACTCTCACCTGATTTTGCAGTAATTCGCCGACACTTCTAACTCGGCGATTTCCCAGGTGGTCAATGTCGTCAATATTACCAATATCAAACTCTAAGTTGATTAAGTAATCTACCGCTGCCAAAATATCTGAAGGAGTTAAAACCCTGACTGTATCCGGAGCTTGAAGACGTAATTTCTTATTCAGCTTGTAGCGCCCCACCCGACCTAAATCGTAGCGTTTAGCGTCAAAAAATCGCGAATCTAAAAGCTGTTGCCCACCCAATACTGTAGGTGGTTCACCGGGACGCAGTTTACGATACAATTCCATTAGGGCTTCTTCTTCTGAGAATTGCCCTTCTTTTTCGATGGTTTTTTGAAAATATTCCGGGTGACGTAAAGCATCGAAAATTTCGTTATCGGTAAGTCCCAAGGCTTTTAGCAGCACTTGAGCCGACAGTTTACGAGTTTTGTCAATTCTTACCCAAACCAAATCATTACGGTCTGTTTCAAATTTCAACCATGCTCCCCGGTTGGGAATTAAACTAGCAGAATAAGTCCGACGACCATTTTTATCGATTTCGGATTTGTAATAAACTCCTGGGGATCTAACTATCTGGTTGACAATTACCCGCTCTGCACCGTTAATAATAAATGTGCCGCGTTCGGTCATCAAAGGCAAGTCACCAATAAATACTTCTTGCTCTTTTATTTCCCCTGTCTCTTTATTGATCAACCGTGTCGGTACGTACATTTGCACAGCATAGGTGCTATCGCGGCGTTTTGATTCTTCTACACTGTATTTAGGTTCTTTAAGCTTGTAATTTTCTCCTAAAAAATGCAGTTCCAGTTTGCCGGTGTAATCTGTGATTGGACTAAAAGAATTAAGCTCTTCTACTAACCCTTCTTCTAAAAACCAGCGAAAACTCGAACGCTGAATTTCAATCAAGTCGGGCAACATGAAGCCCGGTTCTGTCATTGAGTCGTAATTCATGCTTTAATTCAAATCTATAAGGGGTTAAACTTCTATGGACTTGTAGAAAATTCCAATCCTACTGCTGTCGTAGTCAATTGAGTATGGATTAATTGATTAATTAAACCTGATGCATGGCATCTCTATCACAAATTAATCCTCTCAAATCAGCAGGTAAAATCTGCCAAAATTTCATCAGTTGTTTGAGTTTGCTCGGTGATAACCTCGCTTTTCGCTTCAGAAGAAACTGTCTTACTTTTCTCATTTCCCCTCCCAGATTGCGCTTTAATTCAAACAAATAATTTATAAACTTCAATTTGCGATCGCAACGAGCTTGCACTAGGTGATCGCCATTATGCCAACAGTGCTTCTACTGTCATGTGATGATATCCTATTACTAAAGAAATTAATCGCTAGATTCTATGGTTTTTGTCGAACGGTTTCGCGAACAAGCTGCTTATCGTCTCCAACTCCGAACCTTAAACAATTTTCTATAAATCAAATAATTTAGCTCTAATGGATCAGCTACGGGCAATTTTAACTAGTTATCACAGCGGCAATTATCGATTATAAATATCCGCTATTTCTGAAAAATGCACTAAAAAATAGTAAATCACTATTTCAAACATTTTTCCCAACTAGTTGCTTTTGGGACTAACCTAACCATTATCACTCAAGCAAACGCTGTTGGAGGGATTAATTTTATCATATTTATCCTCCTCCTAAAGGCAGATTTTTGATGATATCTACAGGTATTGACACCCAAGTGATTTTTTATAGCTTCAACCCAAATAAATCACAGGCATTTTTCGTGGTAATTGCAGCAATATCATCCAGAGTTTCTCCCCGCAAACTCGCTACTTGTTCGGCTACGTAACGAACGTAGGATGGTTCGTTTCTTTTTTGCCCTCGTTTGGGAACCGGAGCTAAAAAAGGACAGTCAGTTTCAATTAAAAGCCGATCGCTTCTTACCATCGTGGCTGACTCTTTGATCGCATGGGCATTTTTGAAGGTAACTGTTCCGCTAAAGCTGACATAAAAGCCTAAGTCCAAAAACCATTGGGTTTCAACTGGCTTTCCACCCCAGCAATGCATCACTCCCCTCACCTTTTCTCCATAACGTTCAATACACTCTTGTAGCACTTGCTTTAACTCTAATGATGCATCTCTACAGTGGATAATAACTGGCAAGTTCAGTCTTGCTGCTATTTCTAACTGCTTTACGAGTACCATACGTTGCTGCTCGTAATTATTGGCTTTATAAAAATCCAGCCCCATTTCCCCAATTGCTACTACTTTGTCTGAGGAACTAGCTGCCGATTCTATTTCATTAGCTGTTTGGGATGTCCATTTGTGGGCATCCAAAGGATGTAATCCCACTGCAAAGCTAATTTCGGGAAATCTATTAGCTAAAGCTTGGATGCCCGAAAATTCCGATGGCTCAACGCATGAATGTACTAGCCGCACTACACCCGCTTCTTGCCATCGAGAGCGAACCTCTTCCAAGTCTGGCTGGAATTGGTCAAAATTAAGATGAACGTGGGTGTCAATCAACTGCATTGATTTTTTTGTCCTTGTTTTAAAGTCAGCAATTTACAAACAATTACTGCTGACTTTATGGAAAAACTAGAAAAACTAACTATTCACTACTCACCCTTCTGCCGCTGTTTGTGCGATCGCGCTGAGTCTTTTGGCTAACCGAGATTTTTTCCTCGCTCCATTATTCTCATGAAGAACGCCTCGCTTTACGGCTTTATCAATTTTGCTATAAGCAGCAGACATCTTCAGCAGTACTTCTTGCTTTAATTCAGGTGTTGGTTCGGCTACATAGGTATCCAACGCGGTGAAGTATTTCTTCATCAACGTTCTCAAAGCCGATTTGTAAGTTTTATTACGGATTCGATTGCGTTCTGCAACTAGAACACGTTTGAGAGCAGATCTTGAATTCGCCACAGGTTTTAAGAAAACTATCTATATGTACGCACAATAATAGCCTTACTAATATAGCATCTGATTTGTCAATATGATGATGCTACAAAATAAAATTTAGAAAACTTTAGAAAAATATTCTGATTAGTTATTGTAACAGTTAAATCTGGACTTAGATATTTTACAGCATATTTCATTTTTATAAGGCAGATTCCGACGGGCAGGGATGCTCATCCCACGCATTGCTTAAAACCCTGTCCTTAAGGACGGGCTTTATCTTGCACCATAGAAATCTATCGTCAAAATAATTACTTCGTTTTTGCCCACCTGGGACTGCAAGTCCCAGTCTGATACCTGAAGTCCATTAAAATGGACTAAAAATATTACTGTTTTAGGTTAGTTATATTTTTATTTATATTTTTGATGATGTAGTTAATTATACGTAAAGCGCTAAATATCAAGCGTTTCGTTAATTTTGAGAGATTTGGAATCGAGGGATAGTTAGGATAGGTAAATTCTCAGCAATCGTCACAAAAAATCCCAAAAAACCACAAACCCTAACTTGAAACAGAAGCTTGATTGCGGAGAAGCAGGTAAAATATATTACTAATTAATTATTTTTTTCAAATAGCACTTATTTATCAAATGCTGCTCAACAAGCGCTATCGAATAATTCGGAGTTTAGGAAGCGGTGGATTTGGAGAAACTTTTTTAGCGGAAGATACTCAAATACCTTCGACTCGTCGGTGTGTAATTAAACAACTAAGAATAATTCAACATAATCCTCAAACTTATCAACTGGTACAGCAAAGATTTGCAAGAGAAGCGGCGATTTTGGAAGCTCTCGGTGACAATAGTTCTCAGATTCCTAGTTTATATGCATATTTTCAGGAAGGGCAACACTTTTACCTTGCTCAAGAATATATTCAAGGACAAACTTTGAGCGAAATGGTGGCAACTTGCGGAAGTTTGAGTGAATCGAGAGTCCGAGAAATATTAGTCAGTTTACTCAAGCTACTTGAATATGTCCACAGTCAAGGTATTGTTCACCGAGATATTAAACCAGAAAATATTATTATCCGTTCGTCAGATAATCAAGCTGTTTTAATCGATTTTGGTGCGGTACGGGAAACAATGACTACACAAGTTAATTCTCAGGGAAATGTTACCAATTCCATTGTAATCGGAACACCTGGATTTATGCCAATCGAACAAGCTGCGGGTAGGGCTGTTTTTGCCAGCGACTTGTATAGTTTAGGATTGGTGGCAATTTATTTATTAACAGCAAAATTACCGCCAGAATTGTTAACAGATGTTCATAGCGGAGAAATTATTTGGTCTAATATTAACTCTCAAAATTCTCTAAGTTCTAATTTTGCAGCGGTTTTGGAAAAAGCAACTCGCTCTCACCTTAGAGAACGTTTTTCTACTGCCAAAGAGATGCTTGACGCGCTACAACCGCAGGCAACATTACAAATGATACCGTCACCACAAAAAATAACAAAGCCGACTACAGGGGCAAACTGGTTAAAATCGTTATTAATGGGTAGTGCTATCGGTGGATGTGTGTTATTAGTTTTTGTGTTGATTCAAGAAACACGTCAGTCACAACAAATTACATTTATAAAACCCGAACCGACAGCAGCAACTATAGAGCCTGTAAATACTCGGAGTAGCCAACCAACTGCAAATCCAATTATTACAAATTCGTTTTATTTTTTAGCAGATTCGGCTTTTCGAGAAATTAATAATGCTAATAATCAAATCACAAATTTAAAAAATGCCGGTTATAACGAAGCTGGAAAATTTTGGTTACAAGATTATCCTAATTTATCGGGTAATCCATTCCATCAAGTTTATGCGGCAAAATTTAGTAGTCGTACAGATTGTATTGAGTCGTTAAAAAATTATATTCAAGCTAATAAAAATGCTTATTGTGCTTTGGCGAGTAACGATGCAAATGCATCACCAAGTTATTTTTATGATTCTCAAATAAAAAGCCCTAAAATAAATACAAACTCATCACCAAGTCAAGCAATTATAGATTACTATACAATGATTAATAATCGAAATTATTCTTATAGTTGGAATCAACTTTCTGCAAAATTTCAACAAAATAAATCTAATAATAGTTACTCTGAATATGTAGATTGGTGGAATAAAGTTGAACGAGTAGCAGTTGAGCAAGCAAATACTTTATCAACAACTTTTAATACCGCGACAGTACAAGTAGAAATGAAATATTATCTGAAATCGGGGAGAGTTATTTCTGATGCTCAACGATTTAAGCTTGTGTGGAATGCAACCCAAGAAAATTGGAATTTTGATGACTCTACTAAATAAATTGAATTGAATAAATTTATAGAGGATAAAAGGGTAATTGGTAATGGGTAATTGGTAATTAAATTTGTGTAATCTGTGGAATCATCAGTCAATCCGTGCTTATAAATCCCAACTTAACTCGCTGTTTATACAAGAAAGTGAGTAAAATATATGACTGTGTTCCTTTTGACTCATTAGCGCCCTTATTTATACAAATGTTGCTTAATAACCGCTATCGGATTATTCGGACTTTAGGAAGCGGCGGATTTGGAAAAACCTTCCTGGCAGAGGATACCCAAATGCCTTCGATTCGTCCTTGTGTAATTAAACAACTACGACCTATTAAAGACAATACCCAGGTTTATCAGTTGGTACAGCAGCGTTTTGCACGCGAAGCAGCGATTCTAGAAGAACTGGGTGATGGTAGCCCTCAGATTCCGCGATTGTATGCTTATTTCAGCGAACATGGGCAATTTTACTTAGTACAAGAGTATATTGAAGGAAAAACTTTAACGCAAATTTTGCAAGAAGTTGGTTTAATGGATGAAAATTCTGTCAAAGGAATTTTAATCGGTATTTGCCAATTCTTGAATATGTACACTCTAAAGGTATTGTTCATCGAGACATCAAACCAGAAAATATTTTAATTAATGTTGAGAATAAGCCTGTACTTATAGATTTTGGTGCAGTTAAAGAAAGTTTATCGACGGTATTAACTTCTTCAGGAAATGCCACAAAATCGATTGTGATTGGTACACCAGGATTTATGTCAACTGAACAATCCCTGGGAAGACCTATGTTTTCTAGCGATTTATATAGTTTGGGGTTAACTGCTATTTATCTGCTTACAGGTAAAATGCCGCAAGAATTAGCGACTGACCCCGCAACTGGTAAAATATTATGGCGGCATTATGCACCCAATGTTAAAGATGATTTTGCAAGTATTTTAAATAAAGCAATTGGCTTTCATGCTAGGGAGAGATTCAATGGTGCCAGTGTTATGCTAGAAGCTTTACAAAGTGGTGTTTTAAGCGTACCTTCAAGAGTTTCCCATATCGGGAATTCGGATACTCTCCCTCCCGAAATCACCTTACCACCCCAAAGTTATTTAAGTACTATTTCTATTACACCACCATCTTCAATTGTCTCTAGTAGCCAAGGAAATAGTAAAGGAATTCTTTTGGTAGTTTGATTGTGGGTAGTTTAATCGGTGCATCAATCATCATTGGTTTGCCTTATATAAACAACCACAAGTAATCACAAAAGAGCAAAAACTCCAACCGACAACTTTACCTGAAAAAGCTTCAGAAAATTTAAATTTAAATATAAATAATAAGCCAGAAAATACACCAACACCTAACGTAGCTACAACAGAAAAACCAACTTTAACTCAACCAGTTACTGTAGAACCCAATGAAACTTTAAAAATAGAACCACCCCTAACAATAGAAAGTCCTCAGATAAATAATCCTAACCCTGAACCTCTGATTCCCCAAGAAACTCCCTTATCTCCTCCGATTGATTTTACATCGCCAACAGTCCAACAACCATCACCAGCACAAGCAGTAGAGAATTATTACTTAATAATTAATCAAGGTCAATATAAAACAGCTTGGAATCTGTTATCTCCCGAATATAAAGATAACAAACGTTTTCATCCTAACGGTTATTTTTCTTATCTGAGTTGGTGGAAAGGCAAAGTTGAAAGTGTAAATATTGAGCAAGTAACTATTTTAGAAGCAAATCAAAATACAGCTACAGTGGATGCTTCATTAAACTATTTAATGAAAAATGGTCGTACTGTTCCTAGTACGGTGCGTTTGTTTTTAATATGGGATGCTCAAAATAGTCGATGGGTAGTCAAAGATGCCAATTCAGATTAACTAATGAAATCAAATAAGAATAGTGAAAAGCCTTGCCAAATCTTTAACAATTATTAAAAATACTTTTGGTATCGCTACACACTTTCTCTATAAACCCGCTTTACTGGTATGATTTTCATGGATTGATGATATTAAATCATGAATAACGAAAACCACCGCATTTATTGGCAGAAAAATACAGCTTTAATTCGCAACCTTTTAATCGTTTGGGCAATGGTATCCCTAGGATTTAGTATTTTGCTCGTACAACCTTTAAATACAATCCGTTTTTTTGGCGTACCTTTTGGCTTTTGGATGGCTCAGCAAGGTTCAATCTTGGTGTTTGTAGCGTTAATTTTTATTTACGCAGTCCAAATGGATAAATTAGACCGCAAATATAATATTAAAAGGTAGGAAAATTGTGACAGTTGAAATTTGGACGATTTTATTTGTCGGCATTTCCTTTTTACTTTACATTTATATCGGTTGGCAATCTCGTGTCAAAGATAGTAAAGGATTTTTTGTCGCTGGACAAGGTATACCTTCCCTCGCTAACGGTGCTGCTACGGCTGCTGACTGGATGTCGGCGGCTTCGTTTATTTCCATGGCAGGATTAATTTCAACTTTAGGTTACGATGGCTCAATTTACTTGATGGGATGGACTGGTGGTTATGTACTGCTGGCATTACTCCTAGCCCCTTACTTGCGAAAATTTGGCAAATATACCGTACCCGATTTTGTTGGCGATCGCTATTATTCCCAATTCGCTCGATTGGTGGCTGTGGTAGCGGCTATATTTGTTTCGCTCACTTATGTCGCTGGTCAAATGCGGGGTGTTGGCATCGTTTTTAGCCGGTTTTTGCAAGTCGATATCAATACGGGTGTAGTTATCGGTATGATAATTGTCGGCTTTTTCGCAGTGTTGGGAGGAATGAAAGGCATTACATGGACGCAAGTAGCTCAATATTGCATTTTAATTATTGCCTATCTGATTCCTGCGATCGCAATTTCAATTTATCTCACAGGAAATCCCATACCGCAATTCGCATTTACCTTCAGTGATATTGCTGATAAACTCAACGATATTCAAGTTAGTCTGGGTTTTCAGGAATATACTGAACCATTCACCAACAAATCGATGTTAGACGTATTGTTTATCACTATCGCTTTGATGGTTGGAACCGCAGGCTTACCCCACGTAATTGTCAGATTTTACACTGTTCCCAATGTCCGCGCAGCTCGTTATTCTGCGGGTTGGGCATTATTACTAATTGCCATACTTTATACCACTGCTCCCGCTCTTTCAATGTTTGCTCGTTACAACTTAATTGATTCTCTTCACAATAAAACAGTAACGGAAGTACAGCAGCTAGATTGGGCAAAAAAATGGGAAAGTACGGGATTATTAGCTTTTAACGATAAAAACGGCGATGGAAGGTTGCAGTTAACTCCAGATCAAACAACAAACGAAATTACAATTGATAATGACATCATTGTACTTTCCACCCCAGAAGTCGCTAAACTTGCACCGTGGGTAATCGCTTTAGTAGCAGCTGGTGGATTAGCAGCAGCTTTATCTACAGCATCGGGATTGTTGCTAGTAATTTCCAGCTCCATCGCCCATGATGTTTACTATCGCATGATCAATCCCCATGCATCGGAAAGTAGGCGGGTATTTGTCGGTAGAATCATGGTAGGTTTTGCGGTAGTAGTCGCTGGATACTTTGGTGTAAACCCACCGGGTTTTGTCGCACAAGTTGTAGCCTTTGCCTTCGGTTTAGCAGCAGCAAGTTTCTTCCCGGCGATATTTTTAGGAATTTTCGACAAACGTACCAATAAAGAAGGTGCTATTGCCGGAATGTTAACCGGCTTAATCTTCACCACCGTCTATATTATCGGCGTAAAATTTGCCGGAATGCCGACTTGGTTTTTCGGTGTTTCCGCTGAGGGTATCGGAACGTTAGGTATGATTATTAACTTGATTGTCACCTTAATAGTTTCCCGTTTAACACCACCACCACCACCAGAAATTCAAGCTTTAGTAGAAAATTTACGCAGTCCCGTTGTGGAAGAAGAAGCACCTGCTGGAGTAGTGCATTAAAGGATAGTGGTTAGTGGTTAGTGGTTAGTGGTTAGTGGATAAACAACTAACAACTAACAACCAACAACTATCAACCAACAACCATCAACCATCATTTCTCCACCTTATATCCCAATTCAGCTAACCGGATGCGGGAATGTCGCCATTTTGCTTGCACTCTGACAAATAATTCTAAATAAACTTTGCCTGCAATTAACTTTTGAATTTGTTCTCTGGCTGCACTTCCGACAGATTTGAGCATTGCTCCACCTTTCCCAATTAAAATACCTTTTTGGGAATCGCGTTCGACGTTAATTGTTGCCAATACACGGGTAATTGCAGGTGTTTCTTCCACTAAATCGATGCTGATGGCTACCGAATGGGGAACTTCTTCACGAGTTAATAGCAAAATCTGTTCTCGTATTAGTTCACCCATAATAAAGCGTTCCGGTTGATCGGTGACTAAATCCGGTGGATAATAATAAGGACCCGGTTCTAAATGTTCTATTAATAATTGTTGCAATTCTAGCAGTCCATCGCTGGTTTTAGCAGAAAATCTTCCTGTTTGCCATTCGCCAAACTCTGCTAATTCTAGATAACTTTCATCTATCAACTGAGAATTGGACGGCTGACTATCAATTTTGTTGATGCCTAAAATTACCGGCGTAGTAGTACGTTCGAGTAATGAAGCAATATAGCGATCGCACCACCACAAACTGTACTACCATCAACCACAAATAGTAAAACATCCACAGAATCGATGGCAATTTTGGCATTTGTCACCAAAACTTCCCCTAGTTGATGGTGGGGTTTATGAATTCCGGGTGTATCGACAAAAATCAGTTGTGCTTCGGGTGTGGTTAAAATACCGCGTAATCGATTTCGCGTCGTTTGGGCTACTGGTGAGGTAATCGCAATTTTTTGACCAACTAATTGATTCATCAAAGTAGATTTACCGACATTCGGACGACCGATAATACCTATAAAACCCGACTTAAATCCGGGAGGTGCCTGGGGAATGAGAATTTCTCCCGGAAGAGAAAAGTTGTTATCTTGAATACTAGTCACCTTCTTAAATCAGTTATTAATGAACATTTATTACGGAATTGATTGCGGAAGCGGTGCGGGTATATATCAAATTAATAATTAAATTAATAATTAATTGTTCTGCCTTTAATTTTAGCTCAATTGATTGATATTTTAACTTTATTCATCCCGAATCACAGTAATAAAACTTTATCTGGGAGCATCTTAGGTTGGAGCAAATATTTTCATTACTAAAAGATAGCTATGCCAAATTGATGTATTTTCATTACTTAGGGGAGGAAGTAGCAATCTCCAGGTTTTACCTTCTTTTTGCAGTTGTAGGTAAACGTCAAAGGGTTTTTGTGGTTGTGCTAAAGTTCGTTTTGCTAACTTCAAATTTAAATCATAAGTTCCCTGAATGCGGAAAGCTGGTAAACCTTCAACCGTCATCAGCTTTCGCTGTTTAATTGATAAATGATTGATTTCAAATTCGCGGAAATCCAAATTTAATTTTTCGCTGAGTTGCTGTTGGGTTTCCTGCATTGAAAGGGCGATCGCTTTTTTGATTAACTGTTTATTTGGTGATGGTGTACCAAAACTACAAGCTGTTAATAATACCAGTAAAATCACCGTTAAAACCAGTTTTACCATATATCCTTCCCTACCGTTACTAATTCCCGTCGATAGTATATCTCAACTATCCCCTCCGATGATGTATTGCGCTGTGCAACTGATAACTGTTAACTGTTAACTGTTAACTGTTAACTGATTCTATGCAAGTCAAAGAAATTGGCGAACAAGGGCTTTTAAAAATATTGCAGCGTTTTTGTCCCCCAGATATTATCGGCGATGATGGAGCGGTATTAACAACTGCTGCCGAAAAATCTTTGGTAGTAACTACAGATGTATTAATTGATAAAGTTCACTTTAGTGAAATTACTACTTCTCCTGAAGATGTTGGTTGGCGAGCAGCCGCAGCAAATCTTTCTGACTTAGCAGCAATGGGGGCTACACCGTTAGGAATTACCGTCGGTTTAGGACTCCCTGGAGAGACTTCTGTAGATTGGGTTGAAAAACTATACCAGGGAATGACGCAGTGCTTACAACAATATAACACCCCGATTGTCGGTGGTGACATAGTGCGATCGCCAATTATCAGCGTGGCAATTACGGCTTTCGGACAAGTTGCTCCACGGCTGACGATTCGTCGCAATCAAGCCGACTTAGAAGATGCAATTGTGATTACTGGCTATCATGGGGCTTCTCGTGGAGGTTTGGAGTTGCTGCTAAATCCCGATTTAATCACAAATCTGAGCGAAGATCAAAAATTAATCTTAATCAAAGCACATCAAAGACCAAAACCACGTTTGGATATCCTACCAATTCTATGGGAGATTGTAGATTCCCACTCTCTGACAAATATCTGTGGAATGGATAGCAGCGACGGGTTAGCGGATGCAATCTTACAAGTTTGTCATTCAAGTCAAGTTGGTGCAAAAATTCAAGCCACTCAGATTCCCTTACATCCAGGCATGAAACCTTGGCTGACACCAGAACAAGCCTTAGAATATGCTCTTTACGGTGGTGAAGATTTTGAATTACTGCTTTGCTTACCAAAACCAGCAGCCAGTGAACTAGTACAAAAGCTTGGTAATGGTGCAGCAATAATCGGAACAATTACTAATACTAGTGGCGATCGCGATCAAGTTTTATTGCATGATAGTAGCAAGGAAACTCCCGACCAAGTTTTAAACTTAAGCCGGGGATTTCAACATTTTACAAATTAGCAGCGAAGAGTAAGAGACACAAAATTTTCGATTTAAAACTCATAACTCATAACTCCTAACTCCTAACTTAATTAGTCCATTTTTCGGCAATCAATTCAGCCAAATCAACAACCCGCTGACTGTAACCCCATTCGTTGTCATACCAAGCCATAACTTTAACCATGTCTCCACCCAAAACCATTGTCAAGCTGGCATCTACAACCGAGGAAGTATCGCTACCCTTATAATCCGAAGACACTAAAGGTAAATCGCAGTAACCCAAAATCCCTTTGAGTTCATTTTCCGCAGCATTTTTAAAAGCTTGGTTAATTTCTTCAGCAATGGTAGGCTTCTCAACTTGGACTACAAAATCCACCATGGAAACGTTAGGAGTAGGTACCCGTAACGCTACACCATTAAGTTTTCCTTTCAAACCTGGTAGTACTAATGCAACAGCCTTGGCTGCACCTGTAGAAGTGGGTACAATGTTCATTGCTGCGGCTCTAGCGCGACGGACATCTCGGTGAGAAGCGTCGAGCAAGCGTTGGTCGCCAGTGTAGCTGTGAGTAGTAGTCATAGTACCCTTGATGATACCAAACTTCTCATCTAACACTTTAGCTATAGGAGCCAAGCAATTAGTGGTACAGCTAGCATTACTAACCACGTCATACTTGTTTGGATCGTAATCTTGATGATTTACCCCCATAACAAAGGTACCAACGTTACCGCCCTTTCCAGGAGCAGTAATGAGAACTTTTTTAGCACCAGCTTTAATATGCTTTCTAGCTCCTTCTTCGCTGACAAATACCCCAGTTGATTCAATAATCAGGTCAATTTCCCAGTCTTTCCAAGGCAGATTTTCTGGATTGCGATCAGACACACATTTGATCGTTTTACCCTTGACTGTAATGGAATTATCATCAGCGGAAATGTCAACATTTTTTAAATTGCCGAGCATCGTATCATAGGTCAGCAAATGAGCATTCGTTCTGGGGTCTGAGGTATCGTTAATAGCAACAAGTTCTAAGTTACTATTTTCTCTCGCCATCCAACAGCGCATAAAGTTACGTCCGATGCGACCGAAACCATTAATTGCAACTCTAACCACAGGTCTTGCCCTCTGTATTTATGTCTAAACAATGCTTATTTATGCGAACGATCATATCGCAAAGGGGGGGTATTAATAACTATGAAGTGCTAGATTCCTTAAAAAACTTGATAATTTATCCCGATTAGCCACAGCAAACACCGAGATTAACGATATGGGTTAAAAAAAAGTCCGTTCCCCAGTTACCCATAAACTTGACAATTGCTACATAAGTTAGGAATCATACTTGACGAAACTCTTTCTAAAGGAGTATGTATTAATTGTTAATACATGATATGCGAATAATTGCCCGGTTGTTGCTCTACTTGCTTGCACATCGACTCGGATTGAGTTATATTCACACCACTTGAGAGTGGAGGTGCATAAAACTAATTACACAATTGTGCCAATTCATGTTTTCAGTATCACAATTGGGTACAAAGATATCCTAACTAACAGTTAAATGGTAGTAGTATTTGCATACAAGTTACACTTGTTAAGTAAGGTATCCATAGCAATCGCATTTTTGATTAATTGGTTGCTACCAATTTAGGATGAAATAAAACCCCTATGATTTTTAGATTTTTAATTTCAAAATCTACAGGCGAATGTTTGCTGAGCGATCGGTTATTTATCAATTAATGGCACTTGGGACACCTAAATAACCCTTTTTATATGTAGGCTAAAACAAAGCTGTTTCGACTACAAATAAGTGTCCTTCAATGATGGTATCGGAGATACTAATCTCAGAAAGCTAATATTTCCAACTCATAGATATGAATTTTATGTAGACTCAAATCTTCTATCGCAACCGATGTCGTATTCTAGACAATTGCTTTTTTCAAACCACAAAGATGTATTGTAAATTACAATTGTTTATTTCCAAATTGTGTTTCGATTGTCAGAAGAAAGGTCATAATAGTTTGGAAAGAGAAAAAAATTCCATTCAAGGTTAAAATCTTTCTGGACAAATAACATGAACGCAACAAATTCTATTTATTAAGATGAAATCAAATATACAGGGTGCGTGTCAGTAAAAATCAAATTCTGACTATGATGTGCGTGTTAGAACTGTTAATGGTGTGGTGTGGTGTCAGAGGAAAAATCAATGGTAAATGTAGTAGATTTTAGCGGTAGACCGTTTCATTTCATTGGTGTAGGCGGTATTGGTATGTCGGCTTTGGCATATGTACTCGCTCTCAGAGGATTTCAAGTTAGCGGTTCTGATGTTCGTCCAAATCACATTACTCATAAACTAGAATCGATCGGAGTTAATGTTTTTGGTAAACAAGAAGCAGCGAATCTTGATTTCTTTAAGGGTGATTCTCAGGATATTGCCAGAACACCCCAAGTAGTTTGTTCTACAGCGATTAATGCCTCGAATTTGGAATACAAAGCAGCATTAGAAAATGGCTGCCCAATTTTTCATCGTTCTGATGTATTAGCAGCATTAATATCCCAGTACAAGAGTGTTGCCGTCGCCGGAACTCACGGCAAGACTACGACTAGTAGCATGATTGGTTATATGTTATTAGAATGTGGCGTTGACCCCACAATCATAGTGGGTGGTGAAGTCAAAGCTTGGGAAGGTAATGCTCGTTTGGGACAAAGCCCTTATTTAGTAGCAGAAGCTGATGAATCGGATGGTTCTTTGGTGAAGCATTCTCCTTTATTTGGGATTATTACCAATATAGAGTTAGACCATCCAGATCATTACGAAACATTAGATGAAGTCATAGATATTTTTAAAACATTTACCAGCAACTGCCAAACTGTAGTCGCTTGTATTGATTGCAAAACAGTACGGGAGCGCTTCCAACCTGATATCAGCTATAGCCTTGATCCAAATAGCGGTGCCGAATATTATGCGACAAATATTGATTATCGCGCTGACGGTACCACAGCTTTAGTTTGGGAAAAAGGTATTGCTCTGGGAGTATTAAATTTAAGTGTATTAGGCAACCATAATCTTAGTAATGCTTTAGCAGCAGTAGCCATCGGTAGAACATTAGGTTTAGAATTTGGCGAAATTGCCAGAAGTTTAGCGACTTTTGAAGGTGCAAGACGACGCTTCGAGTTTCGAGGTGAAGTTGACGGGATTGTGTTTATCGATGATTACGCCCATCACCCCAGCGAATTGAGCGCTACTTTAGCTGCTGCAAGGTTACAAGCAAGACCGGGACAAAGAGTTGTAGCGATTTTCCAACCTCATCGTTATAGCCGCACCAAAACATTTTTAGCAGAATTTGCGACATCTTTCACTCATGCGGATTTAGTTGTCCTCACCGATATCTATAGCGCCGGAGAGCCAAATATTGGTTTGATTAGTGGTGAACAATTGGCTGCGGAAGTAGCAAAACATCATTCTTCGGTACACTATCAACCAACCTTAAGCGACGTTAGCGAGTTCTTAATCAAAAACTTGCGTCCTGGAGATATCGCTCTATTCCTAGGTGCTGGAAACTTGAACCAAACAATTCCCGAAGTTATAGATTTTCTTCGGCAACCAGCACAAGCCACATCCTAAATAACAACATCCATCGACTTCACGGGGTGAACAACTTTTAATGGTTTTTAATGGTAGTTTATCCCCTCAATGATTACCTGTATCGGATAACCGTTTGATTGCGAATTTGAATATCGGATGATTACGGTAATTACACGTCAAAACATATTCAAGTATTTTGTTAAATATGACGGTTTTCCAAGCATCTACTAAATTAAATATTTGCAAAGCTTTTCATGTAATAACTAACAAAACAAAAATGAAAGTGGACGGCAAGAACAAAGGAATCCCCTTAAGTGGTACTGACTGTATTATCAAGCCTCAAGTAGCTTTATCTGCCTACACTTCCTATAGAGTTGGTGGTCCAGCAGAATGGCTTGTTGCTCCCCGTTCCAGTGAATCTTTGCAAGCCTGTGTTGCATATGCTAAAGAACACGAGTTATCAATAACAGTACTTGGTGCTGGTTCCAACTTATTAATCAGCGATGATGGTATACCTGGTTTAGTTATCGCTACTCGCCATATGCGTCATACTAATTTTGATACGGAAACTGGTATGGTCACATTTGCGGCTGGAGAATCAATTCCTGCTTTAGCATGGGCAGCTGCTGAACGTGGTTGGGAAGGATTTGAATGGGGAGTTGGCATTCCCGGAACTATTGGTGGTGCTGTAGTTATGAATGCTGGAGCGCACAATAGTTGTATTGCAGATATGTTAGTTAGCATCGAGGTACTAACTCCCGATGGTACTTTGCAAACTCTAACTAGCGAACAGTTAAATTATAGCTATCGTACTTCTATGTTGCAAGGAAGTAATTTAATAGTCACTCAAGCAACTCTGCAACTCCAGCCCGGTGCAGATCCAGCAGAAGTTACCGCAAGAACCAAGCAACACAAAGAGCATCGATTGGCTACCCAACCTTACCATTTACCAAGTTGTGGTAGCGTGTTCCGTAATCCGACACCTCATTCAGCAGGTCGGTTAATCGAGGAAACTGGTCTTAAAGGTTTTCAAATTGGGCAAGCCCAAGTAGCACAGCGCCATGCTAACTTTATTGTTAATTGTGGTGGAGCAACCGCTAACGATATTTTCAATCTGATTCGTCACGTCCAGTATCAAGTACAAGAACGCTGGTCAATTGGATTACACCCAGAAGTTAAGATGATCGGAGAATTCCAAGCAGCTTAACTATGACTGCCAGGAAAAGTTAGCATTTTTAGTCAAAAATCTGCGATATTTAGTTTTTAGAATGTAATTGGGTGCATTACCTTAAGATAAAAAACTATCAAATTACACGACCCATCTATAATTGAATTTGATTTGTTATTGAAAGCACAGGCTAATTATTAATTATGACAGGAAAAGGACAAGGATTTGGCTTTGGTTTAGGAAAAATGAAGGAACTGGCTGAAGCTTTCAAAAAAGCCCAGCAAGTCCAAGAAGGAGCTAAACAACTCCAAGAAGAATTGGAGCAAATGGAAATTCAAGGAGAGTCTGGTGGTGGAATGGTAAAAGTGATTCTCAGTGGAAACCAGGAACCTAAAGGAGTAGTAATTTCACCTGATGCGATGAATGAAGGAGCAGAAGTGCTTTCCGATTTAGTCACAGCAGCAATGAAAGATGCTTACAATAAATCTACTGCTACCATGCGCGATCGCATGGAAGAATTAACCAGCGGATTGGAACTTCCCGGATTTTAATCAAGCATTTGTCAGCAGTCTTATATGCTAGAAATTGCAAAACTTTGGACTAGTCTAAAAGTAGATTATGGCTTATAAGCTGCTGTTTGTCTGCTTGGGTAACATTTGTCGCTCACCAACCGCAGAAAATGTGATGAATCATTTGGTAGAAAAAGCTGGTTTGAGCAATTCTATCCACTGTGATTCTGCTGGAACATCAAGCTACCACATCGGTAGTTCTCCGGATTCTCGTATGACTGCTGCTGCTAATGCTATTTTAGGGATTAAGCTTTGCGGTCAAGCGCGTCAGTTTCAAGCGTCAGATTTTGAAAATTTCGATTTGATTTTAGCGATGGATAGGGAGAATTATCGCAATATTCTTTCTATGGACTCGGACGGAAAATATCACGAAAAAGTACGCTTGATTTGTGATTATTGCCGTACCCACTCTCTTAAAGAAGTCCCAGACCCCTATTATGGTGGTAAGGAAGGCTTTAATCAAGTTGTAAATTTACTGATTGATGCTTGTGGAGTTCTTTTAGAGGATATTCGCAAAACTCAAGTAAATTTGTAAGAATTGAACATTAGCTAAAGCAAGAAGTCGGGTTTTTATCAAATTTGTAAGTTGGTTACAGATACTCATTCTAAAAACCCGACTTCTGACAATTGCGGTTAAGAGTTATCAATGGTAACTGAGGAGTAATTATAATATCAATATTTTTGCTTGACCTCACGCCGCCCTCTTAACCCCTCTCCTTATGAAGGAGAGGGGAAGGGGGTGAGGTTTTAGTGTATTGGACTCAACTGAAATTTGCTATAGTTTAAATGCTCCACAGTTTATAAATTACCTGATTAACAAACTATTAACATATGAAGCACGTTCAACTAATGTTCTCCAAATCAGTTGCTGTTGAACACGCTGTTCTATCTGTTTAAATTCTGGCCATACTTGATAACATTCTTTGCGAAGAAAAATGCGCCATTCTAATTGTACATCTTTGGCGCGAAGAACTCGATCTACAAATTCTTCTATCATAAAATAAGCATCAGTAGAAGGTTCGCAAAGGATTCGATTTAAAGCTGTTTCAGACTTGTCGGCTGCTTCTTGATGTAGTTTCTGCAATGTCTCTAAAATTTGTTCTTCAATATTTAATTCCGCAGTTATTTTTTGTGTAAATTGCTTTTCAGGAAACAATAAAGCACTGGTATTAGTATCTGGTTTTAGTTGATCAATATTAACGCGCAGCAGACGGATTACTCTTCCTGCATGGGAGACATCGAATTGTTCAAGTTTCTGAAAACCGATTTTGAGATGATTGGCATTATCGGGAAGCAGATTATAAATTATGCTGAGAAAATCAATTTCTTCTGAATCAATAAGTTCTCCTAAATGGGATTTGAGAATTTTGACAACTAAATTTTTGCGGTTTTCCAGTGAAAGCTGCATCGCTTGATCTAAATATAGAAAATGTCCTAAAAAGTAGTACGAATTTCATGCAAAAATTCGTTATAAGCAGTATTATAAGAACCAAAAAAATGACGACGTTGTGCAATTTCTTCGCAGGTTGACGGAATTCCTGTATTGGTTCGACATCGTTGAATTGCATTTTCTACTTGTTGTGCAAATTCCCTGTCTAAATTATCTCGATTTTCTTTTAACTCTGCGAGTAAATTTTCTAAATCATTGGTTAATTTACGCCAAAACTGAGCAAAAAGTTGTTCAAATAACAAATCACCATCACCGTACCGAGCTAAAGCACCACTAGCTTTATCTAACTCAATACTGATATTCTGATAAAGTACATCCAATTGTTTTTGATAAGAACGTCCATATTCTTTTTCAATAGACTGTACATTTGCAGCTAAATAATCAAGAATCGGTTCTAGAACTTGAGTAAAAGCTTCTTGAGAATTAGAACAATCAGCAATAATAGACTGGGCTACTCGAATTGGTGTTTCTTTGAGTTCTGACTGTAACTTTTGACAGCGATAACCGTTGTCACCACCTTCTGCACCATGTTTAGTACGATTAAGAATCATAAAAGAACATTTAGCAAGAGGAAAATCACCCAAAGCATCGCGAGCAATTTGATATAGCTTTAAATATGCTTCTCCCCAAACAGCATTAGCTTCCGGTCTGCGAACAAATAAAATGAAATCGGCTTCCTCTGATAAAATTTTAATTAACCGTTCTGCTTCGATTAAATTTGTATCTCCTAACCCCGGTAAATCTAACAAAGAAATTTGACCAATATCCTCGTGAGGAAAAGAACAAGATATTTCAACTTCTTTGACTGCTAAATAATTAACAATTTTATTGCCGCTTTGATCGACAGAATCTTGAGTAACGTATAATGGAATATCTTGCTCAGCAATCTCCATCGATGGAGATGTGAGTAAATGGCGATATTTAGAAATATTAGAATAATAATCCTTACGCAAATGTCCGTATCTGGCTTTGTCAAATTCGCTGTTTTTCTTATCTAAGGGTAAACTGGGTGGAGGAGTGCGAGCAAATTCTTCAACAGTTATGGATTTTTTACCCAAACCCAAGGTTTCGTAATAAGGAGCCAGCACTTGCTTACTAAATTCATTTGATGAATAAAAATGCACCTTAGCTACAGCTTGTGACAATCCGGGTTGGTGAATAATTTTACTCAGCGTACCTGTACAGTATCCTTCACTACCATCAGGAATGATGCGGTTATTAAGTCCAGTTAAACTTTGTAGCAGACGACTTTTACCTTGTCGAGCATAACCAAGCACTGCGATGTTTATTGTGCTGCGATGACAACGCGATAGCAATTTTCTAGAAAACCTAAAAGGCGATCAATTTCTTTAACTAGATCAAAATTAATTTCTGCCAAACGTTGAGCAGATGTAGCATCAACTCCACGAGCGAGAAACTCAGATTGATGGTGATTTAAATTAACTAATGCTAATTTACAGGCTTCCAAATTTGCTTTGTCCCGTTCGATTTGACTACCAAACTTTTGTCGTTGTTGAATAATTGCATTAATACGTTCTGTTCTATGAGTATCAATCTGGATAGTTTTCATACAATCCAATTTTTGTAAAGATATTGCAAGCAGTTATAGCTTTCATGAGATAAAATCCCTTTCGGTCTTTGTGACGCTCAAGCTTTTGTAATGTTAATAGATTTTTGGCAAGCTATCCTATGGTTGAATACACCTTTTTGGCAAAATGGCTGAGAACATTTTTGTAAAAAACAGTAATCCATGACGATATTTGAATTTGGTAACAATCGGTAATTAATTCAAGAAAGCAGTAAAATATCTCAATCGCAAGTTAGAAGCAATGATGACAAAAATTAGGTAATGTAATGCTGATACTTCACAATCGGAAAAAACTGCTGTGGTTCCAATTAGAGACAATAATCCTATTTCCATCACACCTTATGTTACCTATGGACTAATTGCTGTTAATGTCATCGCTTTTCTTTACGAATCGAGTTTATCACCCCAGTATTTAGACGGCTTTCTTCACCTGTTTGCTGTAGTACCACGTGAATTAAGCAGCAGTTTCGCTGGAATTCCAGTAAATCAACCCGTTCCCGAATGGTTAACTTTAATTACTGCTCAATTTTTACACGGCGGTTTATTGCACCTGGGCGGTAATATGTTGTTTCTATGGATTTTTGGTAACAACGTTGAAGAAAAATTAGGCTATATCAAATATTTGATTTTTTATCTCGCTTGTGGTATTTTAGCTTCCTTAACTCAGTGGTATTTTTCTCAAGGTTCGGCAATTCCTTCTTTAGGTGCTAGCGGTGCGATAGCGGGTGTGATGGGAGCATATATTATCCGCTTTCCCAAAGCAGAAGTTCTTGGTGTTGTACCTTTGGGGATATTTTTTCCTACTTTTCGAGTTCCGGCATACTTCTTTCTAGGATTCTGGTTTATTCAACAAGCTTTTTATGGTATTGCCAGTATAGAAATGCCTACCAATATCGGTATGGAAAGTGGTGGAATTGCCTATTGGGCGCACGCTGGTGGTTTTGTATTTGGAGCAATCCTCGGACCTATATTAGGTTTATTTAGCGACAAATCCCCAGATAAAGCTTGGTAATTGGGGATTGGTAATTGGTAATTGGTAATTGGGGATTGGGAATTGGTAATTGACACAATTTTCAACCAATAGTCCTTACCCATTACCCATCCCCCATTACCCATTACCCAAATTCTGATATTTAATTAAATTATTTGTAAGGTGAAATGCTCTATACTTCGCAACTACAAGCTCTACAGGTTATAGTGCAGTTATTAGTCACAATATAAAACACCAGTGTTTCCCCTTTACGACGAAAACCCAACGCGAATCACGCCTTTTCTTACCTACGGCTTGATTGGCATGAATGTTTTAGTGTTTCTTCACCAAGTTTCTTTATCAGAGCCACAAGTAGAGCAGTTTTTTCAATTATATGCAGTCATACCACAACAATTAAGTGCGAGCTTTGCTGGTGAAGCTATTAATCAACCAGTAGCAGAATGGGCAACGTTGTTTACCTCACAATTCTTGCATGGTGGTTGGTGGCACCTGATTTCTAATATGGTGTTTCTCTGGGTTTTTGGTAATAATATTGAAGACCGTTTAGGTCATTTTAAATATATAATTTTCTACTTGGCTTGCGGTGCCTTAGCTGCATTGTGTCAATGGTTTATTGGTATGGATTCTGCTATTCCTTCATTAGGAGCTTCTGGTGCGATTTCTGGAGTTCTAGGTGCATATCTGATCCGTTTTCCTCAAGCTTTAGTTAGAACTCTTATTTTTCTAGGTATTTTTATTACTACCCTTAGAGTTCCAGCATGGATCATCATCGGCATTTATATTGTGCAAAATGTCATATCTGGTCTTGTTGACTTACAAAGAGCCGCTAATATGACTATGGAAACAGGTGGAGTCGCTTATTGGGCGCATATCGGCGGATTTGCATTTGGATTAGTTTTAGGTCCCTTACTTGGCTTATTCAACGATGATTAGAGGTTAGTTGACAGTTGACAGTGGACAGTTAATTTCTCTTATCTCCTTGTCCCCCCATCTCCCCATCCCCCCATCCTTTAATTCCGATGCACTCCTGTTGAATACTCTTCCGGATTTAAAACTTCTGAGTCTTCTTGTTCAATATCTGAAGTTGGTTCTTCAAAGGTGAAGTTTACATCAGCACCGTTGATAACTACTCCTAATAAGCCCATGTCAGATTCGACTAATTCATCAACGGCTTCACCCAATACATTTTCTTGAGTATAATTTGGTCGAGTTACCATAATCATGCCGTCGCTATAAGGATGAATTAGTAAGGCATCGTTTGATAAACCCAAGGGTGTTGTATCTAAAATCACTAAATCAAATCTTTCTCTGGCATCTTCTACTAACCGTCGTAATTCGCTTGATTCTAAGACTGCGGCTGATTGACGTAATGGTCCCGGACTGGGTACTATGTATAAATTTTCGACATCTGGAACCAGACGAATGCATTCGCTGTTGGCATAATAACGCAGGGGTTCGATATTAGCATTGGAATCGAGATTTACTTTTAACGATTCACAACGAGATGGCGATCGCAAATCTGTTTCAATAATAATGGTACGTTTTCCGGCACGAGCGGAGGCAATACCCAAGTTATAAGCGCTTGTTGTTTTACCTTCTAAACTACCAGTACTAGTAATTAACACTACTTTTACTTTTTTACCACCGATGCGACGCAAATTAGAACGGAATTTTTCTAAGAATTCCATGTAGGGAGAATCGGCAGAAAGTACTACGGGAACCAGTTTTTGATCGGTGTCTTCAATGGGCATTATAGGTAATTCTGCAAGTAGCAAAACTTCTCGCTGCTTGAGAGCGTTGCGAATATCTTCTTTGGTTTTGAAAGTACCTTCGAGAGAACCTAATAAGAAGATGACACCACCACCAATTAATAATCCTAAGAAACCACCTATACCTAAAGTTATCGGTATACTCTTAGCAGTTGATTCCTCTGGTATAACTACTGGTGGTTGAGCGATAGCTAAAGTACTTACAGTTTCTGCTTCTGCGGTTTTGGCATCGACTAATTTTGCCTGCATCTGGTCATAAACGGCTTTTTTTAACCCAACCTGTTGCAATAATCGCGATCGCTCTAGTTGCTTATTCGGTATCAGCGCGTAATCTCGCTGTAGTTTGGCTTTTTCTTCTACTAAATCAATTGATTGTCTTTGTAAAGTTTCTCGTTGAGTTTGTAAAGCAACCAATTGATTTGCTAGCTGCTGTCTGGCTGGATCTAAATTACTTTGAGCGCGCACACCGGAAACATTCGGTAGAGGAGCAAGCGCACCACCACCACCAACTACCTCGTTAGCACGTTCTTGTAGCAGTCGTTCATAAGCATCTTTTTGACGCTGCAACTGAATCATATTAGGATGAGTGGGACGCAAGTCTTTTCTAAAAACCTCCATCTGGGATTCAACTTGATAAATTTGACTGCGTAAATTGGCAATAATTGGATCTGCGCTCAACGCCGAAGAAGTATATGCTTGCTGAGGACTCAATCCCAATCTTTGCTGCAAGCTACGAATTTGAGCATCAATACCAGAAATAGTTAATTTAATTAGTCTTTCCTGACTTTGGCTACCTGTAATAGCATTAAGCAAACTACCATCTTCAGCCGCGAGTATTGCCGGACGTTCTATCCTGTCGTATTGTTCGAGTTTTGTTTCAGCTTCTTGTAATTCTTTATTAACAACAGGTAATCTTTCCTCAATTTTGTCGATAATTGCTTGTAATCGTCCGGTATTAATTTCGGCGCTTAATTGTACCATTGCTTCCATTAAACCAATTACTGTTTGTTGCGCTCTTTTACCATCAGTATCTTGGTATTTAATGCTAATAATTGCACCATTTAACTGCCCGTCCGCTGCTATTTCGGGTACGCTCACTGCAACATTACTACCAATTTGTTTTGGTTTGACATTAACTTTGGTTGCAACAGCTTCAATTACTTTATCTTGTAGTAAGACTTCTTTCGATAACGCCAAACCTCGTTGCTGAATTTCAGTACCCGTTGCGGAAAAACTCACTGGTGGACGGGTATAGGTTAAAGCACCAGCCGCTGTAAATTTGGGTGCTGGTTCTGGTTGTACGGCTAATATGGTTGAGCCTGCGACAACCAAACCAAAGCTCGCCAATCCAATCCATTTGTATTTATCGAAAGCAATTAAATAGCGTTTAACAATCGGTGGAGTCATGGTAAAAGTAGATACAAACAGAATTGACGGCAGATAGGAACTATATCAGTTGATTTATATTGAAATTCAAAAACTAAAGGTTTCAAAAAAGCGCACAAAAGATTGAATATCAAAGAAAGGTCTAGTAGCATTTGAAAGAACGTTGGTAATTTTACCAATCAAATTTCGACCGACAATAATCACATCGTTATCTTGCAATGGCACATTTTGGGCAGCATCTCCTCTAAGTACTCTTCTTCCGTTTAATTTCTGGGTAATCACTCTACCTTGTTCTGGATCAAAGCGGATTAAAGCAATGTTCGTTAAATCGGAGCGACCAATACTTACACTTCCCAAAGCATCAATAAAGCTGCTACCGCTAGGTAAATTTTGGGTAATGATTGCGCCACTCGCATAATTGAGAACACGGACTCTAATTACAGGCTGTGCTAAAGATGAACGTGCAACTATATTACGGTCATAACCATCATCTGTACCGATTTCGCGGCGAGGAATAATTATGGAATCACCATCTTGTAAGCGTAATGAAGCGAAAGTACCACCATTCAATAAAGGACTGTACAAATCAATATTTTGTGAGACGGTGGAACCATCGAGCAATTTGCGACGTACTTGGACTTGTCGTAAATCCGCTGCTATCGTTGAACCTCCAGCTATCCGCAGAACATCAAGAACGCTCGGTTGTGGAGTCGCTACGGGATAAACTCCTGGTCTAATGATTTCTCCGGCAACATTTACTTGGACAAGTCGTGGCGATATCAAGGAAACTGTGACTACCGGATCTACTTGAATCCGCTCTAAACTCAAGCGAATTTTTTCTTGGGCTTCTTCTAAAGTTAAACCTTTTACGGAAACTTTTCCCAGCCGTGGGACTGTGATATTACCTTCTAAATCGACTTGTGTCTGAAAATTTAAAGGAGGACGTTGTGCAGCTAATGATACAGTAACACTGGGTTCCACCACAAAACGATTCAAGCCAGCCCGAATCTTTGCTTGTGCTTGTTCTAAGGTTAAACCTTGCAGCGATACAGTTCCTACCAAAGGTACTACAACAGTTCCTTGTCGATTAATCGATGCTTGAAAGCTCAAATCTGGAAAACGCTGCACTATCACAGTAATTCCATCTCCTTCTCCCAAACGGTAAGCTCCCTGGGGTGGTTCCACAAATATAGCTACCCCATCACCCGCTCCTAGTAGATATCGAGTAAATACAGGTGAAATTTCTTCATCGTCATTTGCAGGTAACGGAGCTAAAAACTCTGGATCGCTTGGAGGTGCGGGAATTGATTGAATAGAGTTGTTTTCTGGGGGTATTTGAGCAAAAACAGGTTGAGAAGCTGTTAGAAAAAAAACACTTACTTGAAGACTAGCGACGCAAAAAGCGTTGAATCCACGCATATAACCTAATCGAGTTCTAAATGTCTGTGCTTTATCAGCTTGAAACAATAAAAATGGTGTTAAGCGGTCTATTAAAAAAACTAAATACCTAAAAAAATCTTTGTGATATATTATCTTTCTTTTTACATATTAATTATACTTCTCTTAGTAAAAATACGGGCAGTAGTCTCATGTAAATTTTATACTTCCTTAACTCAACAGACAAATTCAAAAATCTGCGAATCAAGAATTAAAATTAAATAATTTAGTTTGCACCGTTTGAGCAATAGACTTTACTTGTTGCCAAGTTGTTTCTACTTGCCCAAAAGGCTGCATTGGAATAAATAAACTAACAGCAACCCACGGAACACGCTGCTTGTGCCACTGTGCTGACTGGTCTGCCCAAAACCAGTTTAAAGGTGAAAAATGTCCGCTGTTAGGCATAGCGTACCATTGCAATACAGCGAAACTTTGATTTTTGGTGGATGCACGGAAAAAGTTCGCTTTTACCTTAGTTTCATCTTTTAGTTGTGGCTGTTTAACCGTAAATTCCCTTTGCCGAGATTGAGCAACCTGCCACTCTCCCCATTGCATTCTTCCCCAACTATCAATTTCACTCCACTCTACCTGTGGTTGCTCTTTGGGTCCATTTTGAGGCAACAACAACAATATAGCTGTTTGTTTGTCATTCTCTTTTTCCATAACTTGCAAAGACCATTTACCCGAACCCAATTTCTGTTCTTGTTGTTGAGTAATTTTCCAACCAGGTAATATCAAGCCGGTTTTACGCAATTCTTTCAATTCTCGGAGGTTAGTAATGGGTGGTGGCTCTTTCCATCGCCAATTGCCTTGGAGATATCCAGGTAATGCCCCTATCCCCAGTAGCAGCAATAATAGGATCAGGGCTGCTATCTGCAAAAACTGACGTTCTTTGAAAAATCGGGAAAGGGAAATCATTAGTCAAACAATTTTGGATTTTAGATTTTGGATTTTAGATTTGGATTGAGATAATCAATCAATTGAGGAACTGGGAATCAAAGGATTTTAGAATATGTCCTAGTAGTCTATTTTATTTATTATGACGTGTTCGTTTATTACTGAAACAATGTAGAGACGCGATATATCACGTCTCTACAACCCATCAAAACTAATGTGGCGGAGTACTAGTGCTTTGTCCCATTAGTTTTGACTGGTTCGTTTTCTCCCCAACGTCGGGAGACGTTATGTATAACGTCTCTACAACCCATCAGAATTTATGGGACAGACCACTAGGTACACACTGCCTTAATCGATTGATTCCACGGATAAATCCGGGTACTTTTACCATCAAAAATGATTGGTCAAGTGTTAACTGCAAAAAACAAAATTGTACTTTTTATCCTGACGCTTTGAGTTCAGTAATTTCAACA
>JAAUSO010000293.1 GCA_012033205.1 Richelia sp. SL_2_1
AATTGCAATAATATACTAGCGGCGATGATACCAGATATTTAAAGTTTCCAATCCCTAATAGGGATTAGTTTGAATTGCAATTTCTGTGTCGTTAATTGTAACTTGAACCACTTGATGGCAGTAACTGCCAAGAAGTGCTTCCACAAGCGCACTGCCACAAAGTGCTTCCATTCTTACAAGAAAGTATAAAATTACAGAAGATAATAAATATTATACACGAGGTTTAAAATTAGACTTATTGTGTAATTTATAACGAGCAGAGATTTGACGACATAAATCAGGTAAATGTCGGTACAAATCGGCTGGGTCATATCCAATTTTAAATGCAAGCTGTTTTAAGGATTGGGGTGGAGTAGATTCTTTATGTTGCTCTAAAAATTCCCTTACTTTATCTACATTAAATGGACGATTAGTCTTAAAATATTGTTCGCATAATGGTAAATCTTTTAAAACTATAGAGTTCCTAAAATCGACATTATCTAAATAAATATCAATTAAAGAAATTGATAATCTATAGCATACACGTAATAGTTTATTAATTTGGGGCAATGCTTTACCAATGCGCCAATCTCTCGGAACAGTTTGACTTAAATACATTTGTTGGGCAAAAGCTGACGCATTACCGTTAGTAGCAATATTAATACATTTATCTATAGCTTTAGCCACGGATTCTGGAAGTGGTGGTTCAATTAAATATGGTGTTTTAGCAATTAATTCTCCAACTTGTTTAGCAACGAAATGATGCCATTGCTTATCTTGAGTATTTAAAAATGGTGATTCTAGAATTGAACAAGCTGTACCTAACCAATAATGACACCTACAACAAAACCCATTTCTAGTATTCCAAGCCAAAAAGAAAATATTCTTACTACAATTTGGACAGTAAGTCATTAAAGATGAGTCATGTATATGACAAATTTTAACTACTGAAATAGACCAAATTAACGGTTCGTAAAGTGGAATTCCATTATTGCTCCATTCGGAATAACATAACGGACACCAAGCTTTGTATTGACGCAATAAGTTTCTAGTTGGTAAAACATTTTTCCAGGATATTAATGTTAAATATTTTAAAGTTGGTTGTTGAGTCAGTTCTTGTAAAATCAATAAAGGCTCAAGTGCCATAGTACCAGTTCCATTCCATGCACCAGTTAGATTAAAAAAGATATGAAAAAATAACTGCGACAAACTATCAGGTTTGGGACCTTTATAACGATTAATTTTAGGAGCTAATTCCTGAGCAAGTAAAATTCCTGTTGGGACTTGATGAATTGCAGCTAAACGTGTCACATAGCTTGTAAAACTTTCAGTAAATGCCGTTCCTAATAATAGTGGTTGTAAAGGATATAAATGACTGGGTTGTGGTACATTTACTTTTATAAATTGTAAGTCAGGCATTTCCACCTCCAACAACATCTCTTTTAGGATTTCTTTCTCCAGGGCGACGTTTTTTTCGATTTTGTTTTTGTTTTAGAATCGTTACTATTCGGATTATTTCAGATTTATCGGATTGATATAAATTTTGATGAGAAGGATTATGTAATCCTAAAGATGCACGCAGTTTTTCAACTTGGCTTTCACTTTCAAGTAAAATATTTTCACCTTCAATCGCTTCAGTTAGCATCCGCACTGATTTAGATACGGATGGTGCATATGCTTGTATATATTTATCATTTAAAGAATTTGATGATTCAGATAAAGCCTTTCTTAATGACTGAGTTAACCAATCTTTAACTATTCCTACACAACCAATACTACGCTCATAAAAATAATCCCAACGTTGTTCTAAATCGGGAGTTTCAGGTATTGGGATTGCTACAGAAAAACTTTTTAATACTCTTTGAAAATCTTTTATATCTTCTGCATTATCACTTTTGTAGCGAGGAAAATGGATATCTATACTTCTTCTACTAAGTTGACCGCTTAAATTTCTTAATTGTAATAATTCGTAAGTACCGAATAAACCATGTCTTGTTTCGGTATAACTTGCCATTGATTGGATTGCATCCATTTGGTCTTGCTGCTTTCTTCCAGATGGTATTTTTGCAAAACGTTGTGCTTCATCGACTAAAAAGACTATTAACTGTCTTTGTTTAAAAATATGCTCTACATCTGCTCGTAAATTGGCAAGGTTAGGCTTAACTTTGACTATTCTCTGCTCACTACCATTACCATAAACTCTACTACTAGATGTCCTCACTTTATAATCAGCAAATGGTTCACTAACTGCAATTAAAACACTTTTATAGTAGTCTTTCCAATCAAAGGAACCACTGTCTGGAGAACGAGCTTCTACTCCTGCAATGGGAAGAAACGCTCTGTCTTGTATTATTAAAGCTTGGTTTTGTTCAAAAATGATTTTCATTACTTGAGCTAGTAAAGTTGTTTTACCAACCCCTGTAGGACCAAATAATAAAATTAATGATGCACCTCCTGGGTTATTTACTGCATCTAAAAATTCTTCATAAGCTTGTTTTAAAAGTCTATGTACGACTGTAAAATTGGTAAAATAATTTATTTTTCTGTATCAGATGCTGCTAATAAATCCCTGGAAAAGTCAGAGGTAGAATGCATTACCAAAACTCCTCGTATGGTTGAATTTCTTCTGGAACATTTTCTGTTGTCTCTGGTTGATATGAAGGTAGTTTCAATACCTCACTATCAACTTTCTGTTTCATTACATTTTGATTAACAGGGGTTGCATTATATATTTCTTTAGCTTCTATATCTTGCATTCTTTGTAATAAAATTACTTCTTGTTGTTCTGATTTATTTAAAAATTCAGCCAAACTAGAAGCTGTAACACTAAATTGTTTATTTGCAGAACTTTTTAGCTGACGTAATTCTTCAGATGCGATTGCTATTTCTTTTTCTGAATGCCCTGCCAAACTACTATAATGTTGTGATATACAAGTCACCCATTGATTTTTAACGTAAGCATAAGAAATTCCCATATTGTATGGGTCGTATCGTACACAGATACTTGTTTTTTCAATTTCTGGATTACAGAAACTATTGTGCCAATAATAAATATTATTGATTTTTACGCCATTGTTAGGTATTACTTTTGCAGTTCCTTTAGTTGTAGTTGGTAAAGTAAATATTCTAAAATTATCATCATATGAGATTATTTTATGATGGCGCAATCCTGTTTTGATTAACCCATCTTCAAAAGCTTCCCTCGGACTTTGATTTAGGGCTGGATGCGATTTTTTATCATAAAATTCATAAGCCCAATCACATAAGTTTTGATATAAACTATATAGAGTCCAAACTGCTAAATTTTTGGGATTGACGCTTTTAGTTACACCTCTGGGATTACGGGTTATTTGAGTATTACCTTGAAGATTGTGAATCAACATTGTGTTTGCAGTTCCAAAAATTCTTTCACATACAGAACCAAATCTTGGTTTGGCTGCTGGTCGAATTTTTTGGTACAACAATAAGCTGCTAATAAAGTTTCAAAATAAATCGAATCAAATTCTTTCCCACCATCTACAACTATGGTTGCAGGAAAACGTCCATAACGACGAACACATTCTCTTATCACCATCATGCAGCTACGATAAGAAGGAGGGTCAAAAGTTAAATAAATAGCTAATATTCTTCTTGAATAAGCGTCTATAATAAGTGTTAGCCAAGGACGACCAAGATTGATTTTTGAGAAAGAACTTACTAATTCAATATCAAGTTGTGTATGGTCTATATGGCAGATTTCAAATGGTCTATCACCGTGTCTTGGTGTTGTTAACTCTAACTCCCAATAAAATGGTTCATTTTTATATGCTATGCGCTTTCCTTGTCGTTTTCCCACAGTTTCATAAGCAGACACTTGGTTAATGCTTTTGACAAAGGTTTTGTAAGAAGGAGGAATTAATCCTTTATCTGTACAAGCTTTACGTAATACAGAATATGCTGCATATTTGCCCTTTTGTTTAAAAGTCAGATAATCATTTTGGATAAATTCATCAATAATCTTTTGTGTTTGAGGTGATAATTTAAGTTGATTCCCCGCATACTTTTTTCTGTTTTTAGGTATTAGCCCTAAATATCCATAACCGTACTGTTCTTCAGCCGAACGCCAAGCAGAAACCCATCGATAGAAAGTTCTTTCTGATATTTCGGAAAAATCTGCTTTCTCACCTTGTAAATATGGGGATATTATTGAATAACGTCGTGATGCTTCTTCTAAATCATCAATCGATGCATCTTTAAATATGATGATATATCGTCAGCTAAATTATCTGTAAGGTCTATTGCTTTAAAATCTTGTTTGTCAATTAATTTCTTAAATTCATCTGCATTTAACTGGATTATTTTTGATGATTCGGACAGTAACGTAACCGTTTTATTCCCTACATTTACTACTTGCCATATTTGTCCATCCCATATACCACTTTTTCCTATTTGAGTTAATTCTAAAAATTGCCTTGGGCTGTAAATATTATTCTTTTTATCTGTTGTCCAAGCAGCGGCTGTTTCTTTGTTAATAAATACGCTCACTCTTGATGATTCTGAGCAAAGTGAGTGTGATTCTAAATCCACGTATATAGTTTGGTCTGCTATTAATTTATATATATAATCTGTATTAATATCTCTTTCTATTAACTCTGATAGTTTAATTCCTGGAGTTTTTGAAATTGTTTTGATTATTTCTACTGTATCTTGTGTTGGAATTTCTAAATTTACTGATAAATAATCTTCTAGAAAATAGATATTTCTCTGCTTCTTCCAATTAATTTCTTTGCCCGAACAAACCCGATAGTATAATCCCCATTCAACCGCAAATTCTTCTCCCGGAGGACATCGCCAACTCCCATTACTATCCAACTGGTAACGGTTGGGCATTTTTAATGTTAGTTTCTCCAGTTCAGATTCTGTTTTACATTCTTCCCAACCGCAGCTATTGTGTCTAATCACAAAAAGTCTGGTGTATGCAAGACTCCTATCTGTCTTCCATTTAAACAGCAATATTCCAGCTTAATTTTTGGTGGTTGGTCGTAATATTCTAATACCGAAGGGTCGTATTCTAACTCGTATATTCGTGCCAATTCGTTGCGATGACTTTCAAATTGAATTACTAAACCCATTTTCTTGCTGGGATATCGTCCAGCAACGTTTCCCACTCTTCCTCTAACTCTTCTAGAAGGTGGTGAGTCCCGTATTGATTGAATCATTTTTAACTGGTGTGATAAAAATCCTTGGGATTTAGACCACTCCTCAAATTCAGATTCTGTCAACATCGTTACCTCGGTACGCAATTTATATTTGAATTGCATACTTCTATTGAAGCGAATATTTTGCCTTGAAATTTTAAGAACCGTTAATTTTTTATACTTACTGCCATTAACTGCTTCCACTACGGTGGAATTATAAGCGCTAAAATACTTTCCCTGACTGCTTCTTGACCTAATTTAATCGTATCATTCAACTCCTTCGATTTTGTGAATGATAGTGTTCTTGTACTATCCGCCAAGTTGCTTTTTTATATATTCGTGCTAATTACCTCTATCTAAAGGTATAGCAATGTTGGCAGTAAAGCTTCTGTTGATGCTGAATACATCAAAGATACACGAAGGTTCAAACGTTTAATAAATAAGGGTTTTTGTTCTATTTGTCCGTTTCACATACTTACTGCCATTTAAGTGCTTCCAATTTTATACTTTCTGCCATCAACTCCTTCCACTAGTAACGCAAATTCACGAGATGCACAACGTATTAATTAGGGTTTGGGACAATTTTACTGCCATCAACTCCTTCCACCTTACTGCCAACTAGTGGGTAAAGTGACATGTCGTTCTGCAACATGCAGAAAAAATGTTTCCAACTAATCCGAATTAACCCAATCGGTGGGGACCAATAAAGGACAACGCAGTCGCATTGTCCTTGTTTCCAACTAATCCGAATTAACCCAATC
>JAAUSO010000082.1 GCA_012033205.1 Richelia sp. SL_2_1
CTTTGACCTCTAACCTCTAACCTCTAACCTCTAACCTCTAACCTCTAACCTCTAACCTCTAACCTCTAACCTCTAACCTCTAACCTTTAAAACGGAGTTTCTGTTTTCAAGTATATCATTTCCCTTAAATGGGGATGTTCAAATGTCAATTCCCTGGCGTGGAGATGTAATCGATTTGCTGCTTTAAATTGGCATCCGTAAAGTTTATCCCCTAAAATCGGTATACCCAAACCCTTGACATCGGCAGCATGAACTCTTAATTGATGAGTTCTTCCCGTCAAAGGCATAAATTCGATACGGGTGTAATTTTCTTCTTTGTTTAAAACTTGAAATTTAGTTATACAATATTTTCCGTATTTGTAATTAACTTCTTGATAAGGACGATGTTCGGGATTTCCCCACAGTGGTAGTTCAATGGTACCTTTGTTTCTCAATAAATTACCAGAAAGTACGGCTTCGTAAACTTTATTAACTAATCTTTGCTCAAACTGCTTGCTTAATAACCCATGGGTTTCTTGATCTTTTGCTAAGAGTAAAATTCCAGAAGTATCCATATCCAATCGATGCACTGCTGTAATCTTTTCACCATTGGACATAAATATAAATTAATCAAGCGGCTCAAAACGCTATCTTGATTGTAATGATACCTTCCCGGAACTGATAGTAAACCTGCGGGTTTATTTACAGCAATTAACCATTCATCTTCGTAGATAATGGCAACTTCTCTCTTGCTAAGTTGGGAATTAGATTGTAATCCCGATAGCAAAAACCCCATCAACGGTTGACAGCGTTCGATACAAGCACCATAGAATTCTCCTTGAATTTTATCTTGATTGGATTCTCCCCACCAAAATTCAGCCATAGCCAATGGTTGTAAATTATTTGTTGCAGCATAATGAAGTAATTTCGGCATACAACAATCACCTGTACCAGTTGGTAAGCCTTGGGGCATCAATTGCTGTAAAGTTGAGGAATTACCTAAAAAATTCATGATGGAATAAGCTGCGTGCATTTGTGCTTGCAGTTTGCGGGATATTTGCTTACGTTGCTGCTTCAATTCCCGAATCCGTATATCTGCACGATTAATTACCATCTGCAGCGGTTGTAAAATTTTATCGCGCTGTTGTTTGAGTATTTTTCGCTCGATTCCATCCTGACGACTTGATTCGTTAAGTTTTTCTAATTCTATATTTAATTGATTTAATTCTTCTCCTGTCAGGGTTTTGTAGAGTAACTGACGTTTTTCCTGACGTTGTTGTTTATTAACTTGATGACGTTTACTCATTTCTTGCAAACGTTGTTCAAACTGTAGCGCTATAGTTTTATATTCTTTTCTTTGAGTCAGTTGTTTAAGTTGAATAATTTCTTGTTTAATAACTTCTAATTCTGCTAAGGTGTGAGTTTCTTCTAAGACTACTTGTTCTCTACCGGGAATTGGTGGTACCCAACCTTCAACTAAACTACAACCATTCAACAATCCAGAAAAAGCTTTGAGTATCCTTTTTCGCCGTTTGGTAATTTTACTAGTAATATCCCGTACATTTTACCTTCACGGGAATATATAGGGTTAGTCTCAAGTTGCTGCATTAAACCTATGGCGATCGCTTCTGCTTCTAAAGTACGGGGAAGCTGTAATAATCTGCCGTCAGAGTATCCTTGGTAGTAATAAGTAGCAGGTGAGTTATTGATTTGAGCGTTGCTTTCCATGAAATCTAACATAAGTAAAATTTTTGACGAGCTAAGCTATATTCAGGAGTTAGGTATGAAGTCAAAAACCGAGTTTATGTAGTTAGGCTTGCATTATTTACATAATTACTCGTGAGTTATATAAGCCCTGACTCTTCCCTCTTCCCTCTTCCGAACGAAATGTTTAATTTATTTTGCACAAGTACTTATGTAGTGTAAGTCCTAATATCTTCTAATTAAATAATATCTAACTCCAGATGGATGCACTTTTATTGATTTATAATGGCGGTGATTTTTTTTGAAGCTAAAGAGTTGTATCGAAAGTAATCATAATCGAATTTTTTTTGGCAAAATCAATATCAGTACCATTTAAATTTAAAATGATCGAGATTAAATTTGAAGATTCACAAGCTGCCTATGCTCTCACAAATCACCAATTTAGTTCATATGAAAGCTATGAAGCGAGATTATCTCTGTTCAATTTATCAATATTGGCTGATTACGACCAATTAGTATGTCTACCGGAACTTTACAATATTGACAAACACTGGTACCAAATTGAAACAGCGAAGAAAGTCATCAAACAGTTTGGTGGTAGAGCAATGCTTTCCGATGAAGTTGGATTGGGAAAAACCATTGAAGCTGGAATGATTTGTAAAGAATATCTTTGTAGGAATCAAATCAAATCTCTGTTAATTCTCACTCCTGCGACTTTAGTTTCTCAATGGCAACAAGAACTTCAAGAAAAGTTTAACATTAGTACAGTTACCACTGAGGACAGAGAACTTCCACCATCGGAATTTTGGACGAGTCATAATCGGATTGTCGCTTCTATAAATACTGCAAAGCATTCCACTCACTTTGATTATGTGACTTCCCGAAGTTGGGATATGGTAGTAGTTGACGAAGCTCACCATTTAAAAAATCGCCGCACTCTCAATTGGAAACTTGTTGATGCGATTAAAAAGCGATTTATTTTAATGTTGACAGCAACTCCCGTGCAAAATCATTTGCTAGAACTGTTTAATCTTCTGACTTTACTCAAGCCTGGGTTATTAAAAACAGAAGTTCAGTTTAAACGGGAATATGTTGGTTCAAAAGATGGTAGAATTCCCAAAAATTCCCAAAAATTAAGGGAATTAATGCGGGAAGTAATGATTAGAAATACCCGTTCGGTTGTAGATGTTAAACTTCCCAAACGCTTCGCTTCTACTATTACGGTACAACCAACGGTTGAGGAGCAAGAATTATATCAAGCTATCAACGAATATTTACGTTCATCACAACAAGAAAAAACGATTGATAAGTTAACTAGAAATAACTTATTAATGCGTGCTGGTTCGAGCCCTGCGGCTTTAGTTAGTTCTTTAGAAGGATTACAATCTCGTTTTAATAATTCTCAAATTTTGTTTTTAAAAAAGCGTGCTAGTAATATCAAACAGTTTGAAAAAACCCGGATGTTAGTAGACTTGCTGAAGAAATCTCATCAAAAAACTTTAGTATTTGTAAATAATCTTGCTACTCAAACTTATTTGTCTGAAAGTTTAACAATTGCTGGGATAAAACATAGCCATTTTCGTGGGGATATGTCTCTCAAAGCCAAAGATAGTGCTATTGAAGAATTCCGAGAACAAGTCCCTGTGATGTTAGCAACAGAAACAGGAGGAGAAGGACGCAATTTGCAATTTGCCAATGCAATTGTTAATTATGACCTACCTTGGAATCCGATGAAGATTGAACAACGTATTGGTCGTTTGCATCGTATAGGTCAAACTCAAGATGTGTTTATTTTTAATTTTTGTATCGCTAATAGTATTGAAGAATATATTTTAAAAGTTCTTCACGACAAAATAAATATGTTTGAGTTAGTAGTAGGAGAAATTGAAACCATATTGGGGAATATGGGGGATGAATTTGATTTTGAAGACATGGTAATTGACCTATGGTTGGCAAATTCTCACAAAGAGGAATTAGACAATGCTTTTGATTCTTTTGGAGGACAGTTATTAGATGCTAAACATAGTTATCAAAAAGTACAAGAATTTGATGAAAACTTATTTGGAGATGATTTAGAAGCATGAAAAATCAACTTCTTGATGCTATTAACCAAGTAATTAGTTTAAACTCTGGAGTTGCAGAATATACGAATGATGATACTTTAGAAGCCTTGCTGCCGGTAGATATTGCTCGCTCTTTAGATGTATCTGATTCTATTAGTTTTAGTACCAGAGCCGATGTAAACGATAGCTATTTTGTTACCTATAATTCCGAAATATTTGATAAATTTTCTGGGTTACTTGATATTCAAGGTTGTGCATCTGCATTGTCGATTAAGTATGATGGTTATCTAAAAACTACAGGTTTTGAGAAAAGAATCAACGACACTTTATGTCCGCAAAATGGTTTAATTCGTGTTGGTAAATCCTTTGGAGCCTTGACTCCTTACATATTATTTAATATGTCTTATACTGCAAGCGCAGATGAAAAGCGATTGGGAATGATATCGTTTTTTATTAATGCTCTTACGGGTATTCCTGGTGTAGAAATTGGTGATGCACTGTCATGGAAATCCGACCAAATTTGTTTAAAAGATGCGTCAAATCTAGCTCATATCAACTTTGAACCATTGTTAAATACAGCTAATTCCCATGCCTCGAAATTAATTGACACAGAAATTACACCTTGGCGTAAAAGCTTGTCGCGTAAATTAGGTAGAGACGAAGAAAGAATTAAAACTTATTACAACACAATTGTTTCTGAAATTCGAGCCAAAATCAACAAAAAGAATTTGGAAGGAGAAGCACAAGAAAAAGAATTAGCTCGGATTGAAGCGACACAAATGGAATTAAAACGAAAATTAACTGATTTAAACGAGCGATATTCCTTGAGCGTGACAGCAAAATTACATAGTACTTTGGTAATTTTATTGCAAACAGTTCATATAGAATGCGAACTAATTAGAAAAAAGGCAAAACGGGGAATAATTGCAATTTGGAATCCCTACTTGAAAATTATAGAACCGTTGCGGTGTGAAGAGTCAGGGATGCCAGTGACAAAATTTTATCTTAGTGATGAGTCAGCTAAAATTATTGCTCCGGAGGTTTGGAGTAAGTAAATTACTTCAAAGTAAGGAGTACCATTGGTAACAAGTTAAGCTTGTATGACAGTACTCCTAACTATTCTTAAAGTTTTTGCAACAATTCCTGAGTTAATTGAGTAAAAGCTTTAGAACCACCTGATTGAGGACTATTTAACACTACAGGCATAAAACTATCAACTGCTTTAGCAACATTTACATCAACAGGTATTTGGGTTTCACAGATTTTTTCAGCGCCATAATCTTGATAAACACGGTTAATTACTTGTTTATAATATCTTCCAGTTAACATATTACTGTTAGACATTGTAAACACAATTCCCAACATTTTGATATCTATCTTTGCCTCATTTTCATGACTTTCTTTTAACTGAGCAATGCGTCTTTCTAATAACTGAATACCCACCACAGATAAAGGTTCTGGCTTTGCAGGAAGAACATAAAAATTACTTGTAGCTAAAGCACTGCGAGTTAATAAATTGTAACCGGGAGCGCAATCTAGCAGAATAAAATCATAATCGGCACGTACTGGTTCTAATACCTTACCAAGTAATACCCTTTCAAAACGATTCCAAATTGCTTCAAAGTTATTTTCACCCAGATTTACTGCTTGTTGATGCAGCATTTCCGATACTACAAATTCGTCATAAAGGTCGATATCTCCCGGTAGTAAATCAAGCCCAGGAAGATTATGAAGTGAAGGTTGAATAATTTCTTGAATTGGCAGTCTTTCTCGATCTGATGATTTAACAATATCATCAATTAAATATCTTAAACTGCGTCTTTTTTTTCGCAATTTAGCAAATTCTATCGGTGACATCAAACTGAGAGTAGCGCTGATTTGAGTATCTAAATCCAGCACCAACACCCGTTTACCATGATTTTTCGCTAAACAAGTTGCTAAATTGACGGTAAGAGTGGTTTTTCCCACACCACCCTTCATATTAGCCGTCGAAATTACATATCCCATATTTTAAGTCCTCAGAAGAACGCTTTCCCAGATAGTTAACGTGAATAGCTCTGTAAAAGTAAAAATTATCGCGAGATTTCAGATTTTTGAATGTTTTCTTCTTTAAAGCAGTCAGATTATACCAGTGAGTTGATTATTGATAAACCCTTAAAGAAAATCTATTTAACCAAATCTTCCATTAGCGCCATCGCACTATTCTCTTCTCGGCAAATTTAGAGGTTGTAATAATTAACTTCTAAAATCCGAGCGATTACGTGCAGTCAAGTTTTGGCTAAACTTGTAATGCTTTATTCTTTAGATTAAATTCCCTATTATTCCCCTTATTGGCTAGTATTTTTTATGCAACCCAGAAATAATCTTGTTGAGATATTTTCCACTTTTTTACAATTTGATGCTGATCGCTTTCGTAGTTGGGCGACTGATGCTAAACTAAGACGGAGTATGATTAATTGTGCAAAGCAAATTCCCCAGGAAACCTCAGAGAATTTTTGGGCGCTTTACTGGTATAAACAATGGCATTCTCAGTCACAGCAAATTGCCAAAGAACATCTTTTAGCTTATTTACAAGAGTGTTGTTACTGGAGTTCAGCAAAAGCAGCTAATACATTTGCAAGTATTCAGTATAATCTTTCCGACTGCTTCCAAATTGCGATCGCAAAGTTTGATAAAGTTCTCCAGGGGTACAATCCTGATTCTGGTTTTCGGCTAAAAAACTATGCGAGTGCGACTTTCGGGAGTGTTATCCGCGATACTTTACGTCAGCGTCATGAGGTTGATATTTGTTCGGTTTGGGGTTTATTACGCAAAACCAGTCACAAGCGTTTAGTTGAATCTTTGCAGCAGTCTGGTTTACCTGAAGATACAATTGCGGCTTATGTAGTTGCATGGAACAGGTTTAAAACTTTTTACGTACCAACGCAAGCTAGTAGCACTCGTCAACTTCCCCGCCCAGATGAGAAAATTTGGTCAACTATAACTCAAACGTACAATAAACAAACTGATTCGTCGGTAGATTCTCAAACTTTGGAAACTTGGCTGTTGAATTGTGCTGCTTCGATTCGTAAATATCTTTATCCTAGCGTTATTTCTATCAATGCTCCTGCGGGTGGTGAAGATGCTTTTGAATGGATAGATAATCTTACTAGTGGAGAAGATTCTTTATTAAATCAAATTATCGCAACGGAAGAAGAACAAGTAAAGGCTTCTCAAGAATCTGAGATGAATGCTGTATTAGCAAGTAAAATTACGCAATTAGATAAACAATTACAGCAAATTTTACAACTTTATTATGGACAAGGTTTGACACAGCAACAAATTGCTCAGCAATTAGAAGTTAAACAATACACAGTTTCGCGACGATTGAGTAAAACCAAAGAAACATTACTGCGTTCCGTATTCCAATGGAGTCAAGAAAAACTGCATATTTCCCTAACACCAGACATATTAAAAACTACCAGCAGCGTCATGGAGGAGTGGTTGTACAGTTATTACAGTTGACAGTTGACAGTTATTGGTTGTTTATTACCAACCTTTAACCTTTAACCTATAACCTTTGACCTTTAACCTATAACCTTTAACCTATAACCTTTGACCTTTAACCTATAACCTTTAACCTTTGACCTTATTAGGAGTATTAGGATGAATCATGTTTCGTTATTTAGTTTTGCTTCGCCATCTGAGTTGATTTTAGAAATACCATTAAAGGCTCAAAATCAAGCTTGGATTGAAAGTCAAAATTTTTCTAATTCGGCAAATTGCTATCAAGCATATATGAATAAACTTTGCCTTCTGGCTATCTTACCCTGGTTGGAGTCAGAATTCACTCAGCAGGCAAAGCTTGCGCCCAGTACCACTGCATTACCCAGCTTGTGGGAGCTGGTTAATGGCTGTTCAATTACAATCATAGACGGGACTAAATTTATATTAGTTCCCACTGAAGATATTGATTTAAGTGAATTAAGAGTTGCTCAAGAATGGGTAGATATACCGAGTTGGGCGGGTGATTATTATTTGGGGGTACAAGTCCAACCTGATGAAGGTTTTGTGAGGGTTTGGGGTTATTGTACTCATGCTCAACTCAAGAATAATCTTAATTATGATGCTACTTGGCGGACTTATTCTTTAGATTCCACCGAAGTTATTACAGATTTAAGTCTATTAACTATAGCGCTAGAGTTTTGTCCTCAAGAAACAACCCGTAGCGAGATTGAGCCTTTAACAAATTTAACTCCAGCACAAGGGAAAAATCTCATTTCTCGTTTGGGAAACCCCGAAGTCATAACACCTCGTCTGGAAATTCCATTTTCTATGTGGGGTACGTTAATTGAGAATGATGGTTGGCGAAGAAGTTTATATGAAAGAAGATTAGGATTACCCGAACAATGGTCTGTTATAGAATGGTTACAAAATGGAGTTTCTCAAACAGCACAACAATTTGGTTGGGGAAGGTTTGATTTACAAACTGCGACTTCAGGTACTCGTAGTGTAGAACAATCGGGGACAATCCTGGCTCGTGAATTAACTATTGCCGAACAACAATATATTCTTTCAATCGTTCCCCAAAATGAAGCGGAAGGAATAATTTGGCGTTTTGCATTGCGTAACGCTGTGACAGGTAATTTGATTCCTGAAGGATTTAAATTGAGATTGCTGACTGAGGATTTAGAATCCTTCCCCAATAATGAAGATGTAGCAGTAACTGCTGTTGAACAACTTGTTGTAGAGGTGATTTTAGAGTCAGGGGAAGGGATAATTTGGGAAATTGAACCTATACCGGAAAATTGCGATAGGGAAATTTTGCGATTTTGAGTTTTTCGGAGTTATTCGGAGGTAAAGTAACTATTGTTTGAAACGCAAAGGTACGCGGAGGTATACGCGGAGGTACGCAAAGGTTTTAATTGCGAATTCGTTCTTGTCGAAAACCAGAATCACCACCTGTAGTAAACCAATATTCCCAAGTTCCTCCAGAAGCCGTTAACCAGTTATTAAGGTCAAATGAACCACTTCCTTCGGGTGTGCCTTGAATTTTATAGGCTTTAACGGCTCGTCCATTATTATCCCAAATTAATGGCAATCCGGGTTTTATTTGTTCTGGTGCTGTACCATTAGTTTGTAGAAAATAGGCATCTTGTGCCAAATCCGAACCATTACCAAAAACTTGAGCAATTCCGTTTTCATCAATTGCGACGAAAGCACCTTCTTCTAAACCAATAGCATAAACGGGATGATTTTCGGCTACCATAATTCGAGCCATTAATCCGAAAATTCTCCCGTATCTTGTTTCGGGATGATTGTCATTACATCTGTCTAAATGGGTATCAGTAATCGTATATTTTAGATAAGGAACCTGGAGAAAATTACTGTGATAAATATCCTGAGTATTCTCATGAAAAGGGTCATTTAAAATTTCTGAACTCAACAACCCTAGTCTAGAAGGAGCATAATAATACTCTCCTAAAATTGCCATGCCGGCACTAGTTCCACCTACGGGAACCTTTTTATGATTAATTAAATAATTAATTGCCTCTTCTGTAGCAGTTCCTTCCCAGCAATCTTCGTATTTATTTTGATCTCCACCAGCAAAATATAAAGCATCAGCATTTTTGATGTATTGCACCACCTCTGGATTATTAGCTGCTTCGCGACTATCAATAGAAAGTTCCGCAGCCGAATTGATTAAATCACTATAATTATCTGTAATCCACTGTGCTTGTCTGCCCACACCACCGCAGCGCAATACTAAATAATCTCCGTAATTAGCTTGTTCAAGAAACCATTTAGTAGCTGCATCTTCTCCTACAGTTCCTCCTTCTGCACCACCAATCAAAAGTATGGCAGGTTTTGGAGCAGAACGCTTAACCTTTCCATACTCTAAATAATATTCAAAGTTGTTGCTATCATCAGCTTGTCTGTAATCGGGGAGTTTGATTGCCATAAATCAATTACTTTTAAGTTATTATTTTGCAAATCATTATTATAGTTGGTGGTGATTAAAATAGAGATATTTATATAAGTCAAGTTATAAAAAATTCTTAATTAGGATTTAGCAAATATGTTTTAAACGCAAAGGTACGCGGAGGTATACGCAAAGGTACGCAAAGTTTTTCTATTTTGAGTAATTTGGAGATGAGGCTGATTGTGAGGTTATATTCGTACCCATATCTCTCCTAACCTCTTATCTCAGCGTCCTCAGCGCGACAGTTGCTACAACGGGGGGAACCCCCGCAACGCACTGTCTTGCCTCTGCGGTTATTTTAATCCATAATCTTCCCCCACAAAACCAGTATTTACCCCAACCCTTCAAACTGTAACCAACACATATACATTGCTCTAGGAACGTGAAAACAACCCTTCCATTTACCACCCTTTAAATTCAACAACACCTCACCACGACGATTTAAATAACCAAACCACTCCCCATACTCGGTATCCGCGAAATGTGTCCAAGTATAATTGTGCATCTTTTGATACCACTGCCAGCATTCCTTCCTTCCCGTTAAACGATAACCCATCGCTAAGGCAACCAAAGATTCTAAATGCACCCACCACAACTTTTGATCCCATTCAAGTTGCTGTGGTGGATGTCCATCTATATCCATAAAGTAATACAAACCACCGTATTTTTTATCCCAAGCAAAATCAAGAATATTCAAGGTGACATCAACCGCTTGATTAATTAATTGCTTATCCCCACGACGCTGAGCGATATCCATCATAAACCACATGGCTTCTATACCGTGACCGGGATTAATTAACCTGCCTTCAAAACAATCAATGTGGTTCGCATCGGGAGCCACATTTTCAAACATTAATCCTCGTTCCTTGTCGAGGAAATCACCCATAACTTCTGTAACAGTTTGATCTAAAACTTGTTCTAAAGTATCGTTTTCTAACAACCAAGCCATTTCTAAAGACAAGTTAGCTAAAATCATCGGTACTGCTAAAGATTTCATCGGACGAGTACCGGGATAAGTTTTATTATATTTACCTTTGGGATTGGAGTGACGACGTAGAACGTTATTATAAGCTTGTAATGCGATATCTTTCGCTGATTCTTCCCCAGAAGCGAGAGCATATTGACTAAAAGCCATTGCCGCGAAACAATCGGAAAATATATTGTAAGGTTGGATTAATGGTTGACCTTCGCGGGTTAAAGAAAAATACCAGTTACCGTCATCATCTCTCCCGTTTGCAGCGAGGAAATTAGCACCATTTGCAGCGATTTTCAACCAATCTTCCCGTTTCTCCAAGTGATTATACAGCATGGAAAACAGCCACACCTGACGATTTTGCAGCCAAATAAACTTGTCGGTATCGTAGACTTTACCAGTTCTATCTAAACAAGTGAAATAACCACCTTTTTCCCAATCTACCGAATGGTTTTCCCAAAATGGTAGAACATCCTTGAGCAGAGTATCTTTGTACAGTTGAGCTAGTTGTTGAGAATTGTACTCCATTAATTCCACCTGTGATTCAAAATCGATGGAGTTAATTATCGCTTTGCTGGGAATGAGAAACAAGTATAATCATTTTAGATTTTAGATTTTGGATTTAAAAAGGGGTTTAATAATAGCGAGTAATTTATTGGCAATGATCAATTTTTAAACGCAGAGGCAAACAAAGGTAAACGCAAAGGCTCGCAGAGTTTTAATTATCTGAGATTAGTTTTACCAAATATATCGGTTTCATAGTCAGAAGCGTTTTCAATGTCGTTTACATAACCGCATTTTGCATCGGGAAAAGCATCACAATAACTAACATAAGGTTTTATATCTAATACAGGAGTTTGGTCTAGTAAGTCAATTCCTTCTACATATAAAATCAATCCTTCTATTTTAATTAGTTTTGGTGCGCTAATTCCGATGGGATTCGGACGATGGGGAGCGCGAGTTGCCAGAGTCCCTCGACGAATGCGCGGACCGCGTGGAATAATTACGGTGGGATTCCAGTGTTTATTTAGATGCAACCATGAAATTACCCAAATCCGCTCGAAACCTTCCATGTCTTTGAGTGCTTCTTCGGGTATGGTGTTGAACAACTCAATTTTTGCGATGGCGGGTTGGTAAGTTGATGGTGCGGATTGAAGTTGCGATTGTCGTGGGGTACCGTGTCTTTCTTTGTAGGGGGAATGCACCACTCCAATGGGTTGTAAGATAATATCGGTAGGAAAGGGAACAGTTTGAATGTAGTCTTTTGGGGGAAATTTAGGCATACTCACACCTGTTAACTTTACTCCGAATTTTTATATTACATAATTTTGTATAACTACAATACAGTTATTGTGATTTTAATTTATTAAATAGAATATTTTACGTAATTTTACTTACATAACTACTGCAAATGAGTAAGTAAAATAAAGTTATAAAAATAACTTGTATTTAAAATCTACACAGTATAAATGAGTATATTAAAAAAGAAGTTGCCAGCAATTATAACTTGTTTGTGTTTGCTGTTATGCACTACAACCAAAACAGAAGCAACTTCTGAAAATAATTCTATTTACCAAAACGCTAAAATACAATTACCTCCAGACTTTTACGGACTTTACCGCATTGTCGAGAGAATAGCCCGTGCAAATGAATACGATACTCATCCTTGGCAAATTGTGAGAGTCGCCAAATATGATAGTCAAGCATTCAGTCAAAATGTCAATTTGATACCTATTTATAATGGTGTATTAGAACAATTAGGCGGCGATGCTTCAGCTTTAGCTTGTATAATTAGTCACGAAATGGCTCATCATCAGCAAGGGCATCAAGTTGTTAGTAATGTCGAAAAAATAGAATTAATTGCTGAGATTCGAGAAGATGCGGAAAAACAAGTTTTAGGTGGAGATAGAAAAATGTCTCCAGTTTCAGCGGTGGGTGATTTTGTTGTCAGACGTGTGGTTGGAGGTGCTATTGGTACTGTTGTTGGTGGTGTTTTAGATAATCGCAGCAACAGAAGATTTAGACAAGCGCAACAACGAATTAATACTATCGTAGAGAAAAAGACGGCAGAATTAGAAGAAAATATCCAAAAACAAAGTAGAGAAGATGAATTTGTTGCCGATAAATTTGCTTATCTGGCTTCTGTAAAAGCAGGTTTTGATGGGGAAGGATGTTTACGTGCAATGTTAGTGCTTAATCGTATTCCGGGAATTGAATTTGAACAAAATCATCCCACTATCGAAGAACGAATTGCAGCAATAAAAGCGATAATGACAGAGTTCAATACTGAAAGTTTAGTCGATTTAGGACAAAAAAAGTTATTTAAAACTCAACCTTTAACTTACAATTTGTCTCCTAACCAAACATCCTTACGTGTAAATTCTCGTCATGGTGCTTCCATGGGAGATGATATTGATAGAATGTTTGGTTATTGATAAAAATATTGAAGTTGTGAAGCTCAAATAAACCGGATTATTCGACATTAAATTATATAGAATAAATAGTTTATTCTCCTACACAGAGTACCTGTAGCGGTTTTTTATCGCTAATCTTCTAATGGGATAGTAATAGTCAAAAATAGGGAATTTTAATTAGGAACTCTTGCAGTGATGTATCACTATTTATAGAAATAGATTATACATAAAACAAAAAACTATCTCGCAGATGAAAATCCGCTTCTTTTCCACAATGCGTTAATGCCCAATAACTCATATCTTTGTTTTTCTCTTTAATAACAGCGGTAATAGAAACGTCAAAATTTCTGTCTATAGTAGTCAAACAATGCATATTGAATTCTAAACTCATAAATAAAGCATTAGAATCCCGCAGAACATTAAATGAAAGTGAATGAATTCTATGTTCTAATTCCATTACTTCTCGATATCTTTCAAAGCGATAAACATTCCAATCTCCACTGGGAGAAAGATTAAACTCCCAATAGTGAGTAGAATGATATTTCCCTAGAAAAAACTCGAAACAAGTTGTTTCCCAAAGTCCATCTTTACGAGTTGGAATATCTATGACGGGAGGAATTTCTATTTGCTCTAAATCCCCTTTAAGTGCGTAATTAAGAGTTAATGTATGGTTTAGCCTAATGATTTCACCTGTAATCTGTAAATCAGTTTTTGTTGGCTCAAATGGTTTTAAGGAAAAAGCATGATTTCTCATAGATTCGCTAAATAATGGTCAATTGAAATCAGACGTAACAGTGCTACATCTCTACATTATTTATACAGCTATTTCTGAAAACTAATTATCAAAACTTGAAATAATGTCTATAATTGCACTTTCTTGCATTTCAATACTTTCAGTCAGCTTGAATTGTACTAAAGCCCTAGCAAGATTGTGTTCTGGGTATTTTACTTTAAAATAAACGTTACCTGCTAAGTAATCTGTAAAAAACCTCAGCCCTAATTCAAAGGCAATTAAACGAATCCCATCGTATATATATACATAATCACTCTTTGTGAGAAAATCTTTTGCTACCGCCAGATAACCACTCAAAACTAACTCACAAATATCAGTATCAAAATTTACTGCTTCCCAATGTTCTGTTTCTTCTCCCAAAGGATTGCAAGCACAGCGCAAACAGTCGCCAATATCGTAATGTATCAATCCTGGTTTAACGGTATCCAAGTCAATAATACTGATGGCTTGCTCACTAATGGTATCAATCATGACATATTTACCTTGGGGTCGCCGTGGATGGGACGTAAATGTAGATGTCCTTGCGATCGCGCTTTTTCCAAAACGTCAGCTAAAGTCTTACGACAATCAATAAATTGCCAACAGTATTCGACTTCCAGAGATTTATTCGACTTATTATATTTAGATAAATTCTCTACATTTTCGTATTGTTTTAAATAGTTGGGTGTAACATGAAAACCCGGTAAAGTATCGGCTAATTTTTCTACTGGTAAATCGCCGATTAAATTATGAAACATTCCCAGAGCGTAACCGATTTCACTTGCGTGTTTATTATCCTTGATAATATCAAATGTTTCGGCATTCTCAATAAAACCAATTGCCCGCCAAAATGAGTTTTCAGCATCAATAAAGTGGTTTTGGCTATTTTGAGTTAATAATACTTTTGGGACTTCCCAACGACGATTTGAGGCTAGAGGGGAATGTTGTAAACGTTGACGTACATGATTGCTAAAAGTACTCATATTCCGCATTACCAATTCAGGTTGACGAAACACATTTTGATTAATGCGTTGTAAAATAAAATGCTTTTCTTCTAAAGAATCTAAGGTAACAAGGAAAGTCCCATTGATGTTACCATGTCCAAATTCTTCAACTTTGATAACATTGCCTTGTGTTTCAAATTGATTGGCAATTTCAACTAAATTATTCAAGATTGTGTCTGTATTCAGAGGTGCGTTCAAAATAATTACCTAATTTACCTAATGTTTAATCTCTAATCGCTGTTGATTTTAGGATAAATAATATAATATATGCCGCTTATTGACCAAGCCAATATCAGTATGCAACATTCTTAAATCAATTGCGACGGGTTCAAGCCCCTACTCAAATCCCATGTAGTTCAACCTCATCAATTCTAGTTAAGAAATTTTCAGGATTATTTAATAATTGGTTAAGTATTGGTGCGTTGGGTAAGAAGTCGGGTTTTTATGACTTTTTTATGATGTTACAGATATTTATCGTAAAAACCCGACTTCTATGTAGATGTTGACTTTTTGTAATATTACGGGTAAAAGCTTGTAAAAACCCGACTTCTATGATTATTGTCGTAGTTTAGGTAGCCGAAGGGGTAATTACGGTAAACATCAATGGGACTCTGAGAAGATACTCGTTAAAATGTAGTAAATATCATAAAAAACAAGTTGAGGAACTGCCAAAATGCCAGAATTTACATATAATTCCGATAAGCGTAAATTGCTATCGAGTTTATGTCATGGGGCGATTTTTTTTAGTACAACATTATTTTCAATTGGTGTACCAATTGCTATTTATTTTACTGCCGATGATCCAGTTGTTAAAAGTAACGCTAAAGAATCAATTAATTTTCACTTCAATGTTTGGTTTTGGGCAACTGTAATTGGAGTACCAATCGTAATTTTATCTTTTCCTCTTAACTTTCTTACCTTTGGTATTGGGGGAATTTTATTTTTCCCAGTTCTTGCCTTTGGGTTTTTACTACATTGGGGATTGACAATATGGGCATTGTTACACTGTTTTAGCAATCCAGATGAATCGTTCCGTTATCCGTTTATTTTTCGATTGTTTTAATCGCTTCAAATTGATATTTAGTTTGGAAAAAAGGGTTGCGAGGAGCATCCCTTTTTTGTTTTAGACAATAAAATAAACCGTTTTATTACGATAAATAATATTACTTATTCGTAGCATCTTTCTGGGCGCTACATCAGTATGCTGGTAGCGTGAAAATTATGCTTCACTGTCGTCAATGCCTTGCTAATGCGCTAGGGTAATTAGGTAAGGATAAAACCCCACGAATTTAGCAAATAAAAGTTCTGGGTAATTATCTGGAAATACGATCCTGCAAAAGCTCAAAACATCCATGCAGGTATCGAAAATTTCTGAACATAACTCTAAACAGCTAAAAAGCTAGTTAAAGATACTAACCTGACACTTAGTGATAAGGAGTTTCTAATTGCAATGGCAACTCAAAGTGATGGTCTAGTTAAGCAACACTTCAGTCATAAAGCGGGAATTCTCATATCACTAAGTAGATGCTTAGTTTAGTACTTCAACACTGTACATATTCGCTTCAAAGGAACAGGAAATGAGTACATTATACGAAAAAATCGGCGGACAACCTACTCTTGAAAAAGTCGTCGATGATTTTCATAAACGGATTATGGCAGACAGCAGCCTCAGTGGCTTTTTCTCTAACACGGATATGAAAAAGCAACGTAATCATCAAATTGCTTTCTTTTCTCTAATTCTGGGTGGCCCCAAAGACTACAATGGTCGTAGTATGGACAAAACACACACAGGAATGGGTTTACAGCAGCCACATTTTGATGCGATTACCAAGCATTTAGGTGATGCAATGACTACATCTGGAGTATCTTCTGATGACACAAAAGCAGCACTCGAAAGTGTTGAAAAATTAAAGGCTTCGATCTTAAACAAGTAATTCGATCAATCAAGTAAACTACTCCTTGATTATTGGTTACTAGTTTAAAAGCACAGTAGTAAAACTCCCTCGACTTGAAAACCGAGGGATTCTTGCTTTATACCAATTCTCAAAAACTAAAATGTTGAAAATCCGCGTCAAGGGTAGGGGAGTGTCAAGGTATCATAATATAAATTTGTCAGTAGTTAAAAAATATGATCAATACTGGGGGCAGTAGAAATCAACAACCAAGCTATATTCTGGCTTTGGATTTAGGAACTACAGGAAATCGTGCTTTTGTATTTGATGCCGATGGTCAAATTGTCGGACAAGCATACAAAGAACTCAAACAATATTATCCCCAACCGGGATGGTTGGAACATGATGCTCTCGAAATTTGGCAAGCGACGATTTCGGTAATGCAAACTGCCATCGCCTTATCCCAAATTGAACCGAATCAAATCGCTGCTATCGGTTTAACGGTTCAACGAGAAACTTGTTTACTGTGGGATAAAAACACCGGACAACCTTTACATAAAGCCATTGTATGGCAAGACTGCCGTACAGATCAGCTTTGCAATCAATTAAAAAATCAAGGTTTAGCAGAAGAGATTTATCAAAGAACTGGATTGGTTATTGATGCTTACTTTTCGGCAACAAAGCTTTCCTGGTTATTAGAAAATGTTGCTGGAGTTAACCTTGATCATGTTTTGGCTGGCACAATTGATACTTGGATATTGTGGAATCTTACAGGTGGAATTCATCGAACAGATCACAGCAACGCCAGTCGGACAATGTTGATGAATTTGGAAACGTGTGATTGGGATGAAACCTTATTAGATTTATTTAAAATTCCCCCCAGTATACTACCGCAAATTCAACCGAGCTTGAGTCATTTTGGAGTTACCAATAAAGCTTTATTCGGAGTATCTATTCCCATTACTGCTATTTTAGGCGACCAACAAGCATCTTTATTCGGTCATGGTTGTAATCGTCCCGGTTTAATGAAATGTACTTACGGTACTGGTAGCTTTTTGGTGGCTCACACCGGCTCCCAAATAGTGCGAACGCAACATCAGCTTTTGAGTACGGTAGCTTGGACTCAGCTAAATAAAAACGGTAATTTAGATATCAATTATGCTCTTGAAGGCAGTATGTTTACTAGTGGGGCTTGTATCCAATGGTTGCGTGATGGTCTTAATTTAATTGAAACAGCCGCTCAAACTGAGGCGATCGCAACTCAAGTAGAGGATAATGGGGGAGTATATTTTGTGCCTGCATTCAGCGGCTTGGGCGCACCTCATTGGGATATGAGCGCCAGAGGTGCTTTTTTAGGGATTACTGGAGGAGTCAGGCGAGAACATATGGTACGTGCAGTTTTAGAAGCAATTGCTTATCAAGTGAAGGAAGTAGTAGAAGCAATCAGCGCATATAGTAATATTTCTATTCACAAGTTAGCTGTAGATGGTGGAGCTTCTAACAATAACTTTTTAATGCAGTTTCAAGCAGATTTGTTAGGTATTCCCATCGAACAGCCAACCATACGGGATACTACGGTGCAAGGTATCGCATTTGCTGCCGGTTTAACCATTGGTTTATGGAATGATTATTCGGAATTAATCCGAAAAAGGCAAATAGAAAAAGTATTCGAGCCGAATATTGATTGTCATCAAATCCAAGAAAATTATACTACTTGGCTGATTGCTGTGGAACGGGGAAAGCATTGGATAGAATGACACTCATCTGGAAATTTAAGTTACTCAGATGGGTAAGACTGATTTCTACACAAATAATATGTATCACCGTTAAATAACTGTATAATTTCTAACTTCTCACTGTTAATTCCTAACTTTTAAAATTCTCCCCCTAACGCACTCACACATCTTTCACACAACAGTGGATGTTCTTTTGATTCTCCTACATGAGTAGAATAATTCCAACAGCGATCGCACTTTTCTCCATCTGCTTTTACTACTCCAATTTCCCAATTATCTGTCTGCAATTTGTGTTTACAGTCTTCTATTCTAGGAGCATCTAAGATTTCTGCTTGGGAGGTAAGGAATAAATACCGGAGTTCGTCTACACCGTTTTTACTGTTATCATTCAGTGATTTTACTGAATTACGCAATTCTTCATCTTTAATGTAAAGTAAAACTTTGGCTTCTAAGGAAGAACCAATCATTTTATCGATTCTGGCTTCTTCTAAGACTTTATTTACATCATTACGGATTTGGCGGATTTTTTCCCAAAATTTGACTAATTCGGGATTTTTCCATTTCTCTTCTAACTGTACCCAACCGGCTTCAAATACCGATTTGTAAGCAGTTTCGTAAGGGAGAAATTGCCAAATGTCTTCTGCCATGTGAGACAATACTGGAGCAATGGCTTTGGTTAAATTCTCCAGGGCAATTTGCATTACCGTTTGACAACTACGACGGCGAGATCCATTTTCACTACTAATATATAATCGATCCTTGCCCACATCTAAATAGAAGTTGGATAAATCTACAATACAGAAATTCTGTACCGCTTGGAAGAATCTAGAAAATTGAAATGTCTCGTAAGCTTGGGTAATTTCGGTAAACACTTCTGTCATCCGATGCAGCATATATTTATCAATTTCGGCTAAATCTTCAAAAGCTACTGCATCTGTTTGGGGATTAAAATCATGTAAGTTACCCAATAAGAAACGCGCTGTATTGCGAATCTTGTTGCGGATATCCATGATTTGCTTCAAAGTATTCTTACCAATGCCTACGTCGTTAGTGTAGTCTACCGAAGACACCCACAACCGCAACACATCAGCACCATAAGCGGGTTCCTGTTTTTGATTTTTCCCCCCTTCAATCACAATTCTGGGGTCAATTACATTACCTAAAGATTTACTTTGCTTATAACCTTTTTCGTCTAAAGTGTAACCGTGAGTCAAGACAATTTTATAAGGTGCGATACCGTTAACTGCAACGCTGGTAAGTAAACTCGCTTGAAACCAACCCCGGTGTTGGTCGGAACCTTCTAAATACATATCGGCAGGATAACGTAATTCGGGACGCTGTTCAACTACGGATGCCCAAGAAGAACCAGAATCAAACCATACATCCATCGTATCCATACCTTTACGGTATTTTCTGCCGTCATTACGGTATTTTTCTGGCATTAAATCTTCTACGGACAATTCCCACCAAGCATCAGTTCCTTTTTCGGCAATGATGGCTTGAACGTGTTTGATAATATCTTCGTTCAATACTACTTCGTTGGTTTCCTCGTCGTAGAATACCGGAATCGGTACACCCCAACTACGCTGACGGGAGATACACCAATCGTTTCTATCTGCAACCATTGGGGTAATCCGGTTTTGTCCTTGTGCAGGAATCCACTGTACGGATTTAATCTCTTTAAGGGCTGTTTCGCGGAATTTCTCCACTGAAGCAAACCACTGTTCGGTAGCGCGGAATATTGTGGGTTTTTTAGTCCGCCAATCGTAGGGGTATTTATGAGCGTAGGGTTCGTGTTTAATCAGCGATTTGGCTGCTGTTAAAGCATCAATTATTGCTTGATTACCTTCACTAATTTGGTTATTTGTACCGACAACCTTTAAACCGACAAACTTCCCAGCTTCCTCAGTAAACTCACCGTTTCCATCCACCGGAGCCAAAATCGGTAAATTGTAACGCTGTCCCACAATGTAATCTTCTTGACCGTGACCGGGAGCAGTATGAACCAAACCAGTACCGGATTCAGTTGTAATGTAATCCCCGCCGATAATTACCGGAGAAACTCTATCAAATAAAGGATGACGGTAAGTTGAATGTTCTAAATCTTTACCTTTAAAAGTGGCTTTTACCGTTAATTTCGCGTTAAAGGTTTCTGCAAGACGTGGTGCTAAATCCGCAGCGACAATTAAATATTTAAAGTCAACTGCTGTTAAATTCTCAGCTTCTACCACAGCATAATTAAGCTCTGGATTTACTGCTACAGCTAAATTACCCGGAATTGTCCAAGGTGTAGTCGTCCAAATTGCTACACCCAAACTGGGCAAAAACTCGGATAATTTATCTTTGACTGCATCCGCTAAATTAGTCATCGGGAAAGCAGCGTAAATACTCGGTGAAGTATGTCCTTCGGGATATTCTAACTCAGCTTCAGCTAAAGCAGTTTGAGAACTAGGACTCCAATGCACGGGTTTCAAACCGCGATAAATATAACCCTTCAAAAACATATCGCCGAAAACAGCAATTTGCGCGGCTTCGTATTCAGGATTAGAAGTTAAATAAGGATGCTCCCAATCGCCCCAAACGCCATATCTTTTAAAGCTTTCTCGCTGCTCATTCACCGCTGACAAAGCGAAATCCTTTGCCTTTTGTCGCAGTTGTAAAGGAGTTAAACTCTGCCTTTCTGCCGACTTCATATTTTGCAAAACCTTCAATTCAGTCGGCAAACCGTGACAATCCCAACCAGGGACATAATGAATTTTACGACCTTGTAATATTTTGTAACGGTTAATAATATCTTTAAGAATTTTGTTTAAAGCATGACCAATATGTAACGAACCATTTGCGTAAGGTGGTCCGTCATGTAAAATGAATAATTCGCCAGGATTCTCTTGGGAAAGGCGTTCGTAAACTTGATTATCATGCCAAAACTGTTGAATTTCGGGTTCACGCTTCGTAGCATTTGCCCGCATATCAAACTTAGTTTTAGGTAAATTTACTGTATCTTTATAGCTTCCTGATTCAGTCATTCGATTTTGGATTTTGGATTTTGGATTTTGGATTGCTTCTTTTTGAAGACTTTGATTTGTAATTCCTATTATGGTAATCTTACCGAAATTTAGCTTGAAGAAAAATAAGAAAAAAAATAGGCTACTTTGTTACATTCGATCAAAAACTTCGCCTAAATCGCGATCGCTATTAATTACCGTTAAAAGGCAACAGGGAAGTTTCCATAATGGCAGTATAGCGGGGATTTGGACAAGCAAGCCTGATTGAATCGGGTTTTTTTCCACATCAAGGGGCTAATTGTTCACCTGTTTCCTGTTTCCACCCGTTTATAGGCTTGGTCAATTTTTCAAACGTTTTTAGTATATACAGATTTATCAGCTAATTTTTCACAATAACCATTAACAATAACCATTAACAATAACCATTAATTTTCATATAGCTTAATAACCAATTTGCAGCCGTTGCTCTACGTGTTTCTCTGGGACTAAATTCGCCTATTTTGTAACCAGTAAAACCCAGTTGTTCTTTAACAATTTGTTTATTTTCCTTGGGAATTGAACGAGTCAACTTAACTGTTGGGGGACGATTAGCGATAAAATCTGGTGGTTGAGGATATTCTGTACGCCATTCTTCAGATACATTATTTGCATCCCATTTACCCGTAGATTCATCGTAGCGATAACCCAAATAGTGCCATACCAACTTGTTAACTGTGGTGTCATCAATTTCTTCTTTGAGAATCGCCCAAATTGTATCGGTGTTGAGAGACGGTAGTTCCATTTTAGATTTTAGATTTTAGATTTTAGATTTTAGATTATGTTTAAGGTGTTAACTTCCAAATTCTTATTCAATAGTTTATAAATTAGCATTTGATCGGACAAAATAAACTAAAAAGAATATTTATGTATTTATGATACCTATGTCAAATTCGACTCTACCAAAACAAATTCGCGCCCATGCATTGATATCCGGTAAAGTTCAAGGGGTAGGCTATCGTTATTCTACGATGAATGCAGCGAAGAAGTTGGGTTTAAACGGATGGGTACGAAATCTTCCCGATAGTCGTGTAGAAGCCGTTTTTGAAGGTGCTTCGGAGGTTGTGCAACAGATGATTCGCTGGTGTCATGATGGCTCAATTAACGCCATCGTTACGGATGTACAAGTTGAATATTCGCAAGCGGAAGGTTTACAAGGATTTGAAATTATCAGGAGTCATAAGTGAGCTATTAATTTATTGAAACTATTAACCTTTAACCTCTAACCTTTAACCTTTAACCTTTAACCTTTAACCTTTAACCTTTAACCTTTAACCTCTAACCTTTAACCTGATAATTATTCATTCATTTCCTTAAATGTAGCTAGCGCTGATGGTGAAATACGACTTAAGTAAGAAAATACCCAGTATTTAGAAACAGTATCTAAGATTACGGGAAAAGTAGCGATAAAGATAAATATGGTGTTTCTTGTGGGTGCAATTCCTAAATGTTGTGCGAATCCTTCGAGAATAATTTCCCATCCGTGGGGTGAATGAAAGCCGACGAATACATCTGTAATTAAAATAATTAAAAAGGCTTTAGCACTATCGCTAAGTCCGTATACTGTATCATCAAGAAATAATTTTAATATTGCGATTTCTCTTTTACTAGTAGCAATTATCAATATAAATACAATTAATGATATGAAATCGGCGAACACGTTACTAATAGCACTGTTATTTTGATGATGATATTCTTCTGCTATTTTAATCGCTTTTTGTTTTTGATTTTGCTGTATGACTTCTGATGATAATGATGGAGTTTGAAGAGTTAATTGGTCAAATTTTAATCTATCTTGATAAAATTTGAATTCATGTAGCGCTTTCTCTTCGATGTAGTTATTAATAAAAATATCAGAATTTATCTCAGTTCTCAGACGCTCTACTATTGGATAAATTATTAATTGTTTTGATAGGAAATAAGTTAAAAAAGGTACTAATATTAAAATCGTTAAAAACTTTAAAGCTGTTTTTGTCCTCTTACTAGAAAATTGAAAGTCCTGAATAATTTGTTTTTCTGCTTGGGGAGATAACTCTCTAATAATTTTTTGTAAACTTCTCGTAATAGAACCTGGAAATAAACCGATTTTTCTCGGAGCAATTTTTGCTTCTATTTTATCTAAATCAGATGTATTTTCAAGCTTTGAATTGGAATTAACTGTGAATCTTCGCGAAGTAAACTCTTGATTAATTGCATATTTTGCTGTGACTTCATCAATAAATTTTAATCTATCTAAAAATGTTTGATCGGATATATTTAATAAAGAACGACTGCGCTGAAACTCTGCTAATCTCAAATTAATTATTTTCAGATTTTTTTCCAGTAAAGATTGCCAATAAGATAAAAGGCTTTCAGTATATTCGGTAGATTCGGAAGATATTTTTCTGCCATTAAAATGTTTTTCTTCAATATCTCGAATTCTCCAAGCAGCTTCGTAAGCTAACAACAGCGCTCTTTGGGGTGTATTTAAAAACCAATTCTGTTGAAGTTTGCGAAAAAACGATGTTTTGGGTTTACTCATATAATTTTAATTAATAAAATAATTATCAAATAATTCCTTAACGCTGATATTTTTTTTTAGAAAATGAGCCTTGAAGTTAAATTCAAGGCTATATGAAAAATTAATTAGTACAAAAAACTCTTAATTATTCCTAAAATTATCATCAGTTAAAGATTAAAAACTTTAAAAATATCCTGATAACCATTCTGCTGGATTTTGTTAACTAATTTACGTTCTTCATCAGGAATTTTTGCTAACTTTTCTAGTTTGCCAGTATTTGGATTCTCAGCAAATGTTGATTTAAGATTACCGTCATTATCAAAAATGAACAATTCCCCATTATGAAATATTTGAAATGCGATAACCTTACCATTATCAAACCAAAATCCTAAACCATCACCTATTTCAGCATTAGATTCGCTGGCTTTTACAGGTTTACCATTAATCTGACAAACAGTATAGTTGGTATATTGCTGAGTTTTTGTACTTTCTTGACAATTTTGAGTTAATTGTTCTAAAGAATTAATTGCAGCTTCATAGGAACTATCATCAATTTGCGTTTGTGAATCTTCATTACCAAGAATGCACTCGTCGGGAATTCCATCATCATTGTAATCCATACGTGCATCATCTTGTTGTCCATCGTTGTCGCAGTCAATCAACTGTCCAATTTGTTTACCGGATTTAGTTTGCTTGTTATTTTTTGTAGTTGCAATTTTAGAAGAATTTTGTTGTTGAGATGCAGTTGATTTTTCTATTTTATTGATTGGTTTTTCTGCAATAGAATTTTGTTTTTGAGATGCAGTTGATTTTTCTGCAATAGAATTTTGTTGTTGAGGTTCACTTGCTGTTTCTACTCGATTACTCGTTTGACTCGCTACAGGAGATTGGTTACAACCGAGTAGCGTCACTACTAAACCCAAAGAAAAAAGTTTTGCTTGTATCATCAGATTAGCTTCTTAAATCAATTATAAATTAATTTATTCATGCTAACTTAACTGAAATCAAGTCATAAGGGAAACAATACTGAAAAATAAAAATAAAAATAAAAATAAAATTTAAAAGTTAAGAGTTGTAGAGACGTAGCATTGCTACGTCTGTACCGGAGTTTGGAGTTAGAAATAATCAATAATTAATAATTTAATTATGTTTAATTTCAAATATTCAATTTTCAATGCCTAATTTTATTTTCTACGAATTATTATTATTATTATTCTGATACTTTGCTCTCAACTCTTCTAATTCATCATCTATTCGGCTATTTTTTGCTGATTGTTGTGTACTTGGATCAGGTGGATTGGAACTATTATTATTAATACTATTATTAGATGGATTATGAGATTTATTATGAGATTTATTATGAGATTTATTCCCTTTCATAAAGATAGTTTTCATTTCCTCCAATTCCTGATCTATTTGACTTGGAGAACTTGAAATCATCGGAGATGGAATTGGATTAGATGATGTTTGAACTGGTTTTGTAACAGTTCCAGAATGTGAAATTAAAGTAGGTAAAGAATTCAAATCTGTTAATACATCATCCACAGTTTGATAACGACGTGCAGGAGTTGTTGCCAACATTTTATCCAAAATTCTGCCCAAATTGTCATTAATGCTAACTTTCAGATAATTTCTCCACAGCCAAACATCATTATTAATATCGTACAAATCAAATGGCGATCGCGCTGTTAATAAATGAATACAAGTAACAGCCAAACTGTAAATATCGCTAGCAAAAAGTGCTTTACCTCTCATTTGTTCTGGTGCTACATATTCAGGAGTACCAATACTCGTACCCGTTTGATGTATAGAAGTTTGAGTAACAACTTTGGAAGCACCAAAATCTACTAAGACAATTTGTCCCCTCATCTTCAGAGGATTTTGACGACGAATAATATTTTCGGGTTTAATATCGCGGTGAATAACTTGTTTTTGATGACAAAATTGCAAAATTCTTAACAATTCATTTAATAATTGTTGAATTTGAGTTTCATTGTAAACACCATTTTGATTTAACTCCTGAGCTAAATTCAACCCATCAATAAATTCTTGCACCAAATACTGTCGATCATCTTGAGTAAAATATGCCAAAAGTTCGGGAATTTGTCGATGTTTTCCCAACTCATCCAAACGCATCGCTTCCTGATTAAATAATTCAATCGCTTTAGGTAAAGTACTCGTACCTTGAGCTTGCGGATAAAACTGTTTAATAACACAATTAGGTAAAGACGGTTTATCTTCATCTCTAGCTAAAAAAGTTCTGCTAAAACCACCTTGTCCAATAGGTTTCATCGCACGATAACGTTGTTTGAGCAGTAATTTAGAGCCACAACTCAAACAAAACTTTTCACTATTGGTATTTTGCGGATTCGGACAACTCGGATTAAGGCAGTAACTCATTTGACAAAGGCATTGAATGCTCTCATATATCTCTATTGTGCCTTGTTTCAGATATATGGTGTTTTCTTAAGATTTGTCAAGCATAAAGCAATTTTTGATTTTAGGTTATTCAATTATCTGGAATTTTTTAAACATTAATTAATCAAAATCTGTAGGTAAATCCCGATTATAATAATGCTGAAAAAATCTGGTAATTTGTGCTGGTGTTACCCTTGTGGGAGATAATTGAGGAATATTATCTTCAGCAAAAAACTTTACTTCCTCAGTTTCAATACTTGATGTTGGTGAACCACCAATAATTTCGCATTGAAAAAACAGTTTATAAATACCGTGGGGATGAGGTGGATATCCTTGCTTATTGATGTCGTAAACAGCCAGTAACTTGACGGGGCGGGTTTGATAACCCGATTCTTCAAAAATTTCTCTCACAGCTACTTCCCCTGGAGATTCGCCAACTTCTGCCCATCCACCGGGTAGAGCATAACAACCATCGGAACGTTCCTTGACAAATAATAAAGTATTTTCTTTGAACACCACACCGCGTACAGCAACTTTAGGTGTGGGATATCCGATTTCCTTGAGTAATAAATCTAAAATTTCGCTTTGTTCGATTTGAGAATAACTAGAGATGATATCAGCAGCAATCTCACGTAATAATTTGTAATCTTCAACTTGAAACGGATTTGTGGAATAATTTAAACCTTTTTGAGCAATAGCTTGAATTTGCTGCGCCCATACTAACCATTTGGGTTGCATTGGTTTTGATAATTTTTGATAACTTTTAATAACTTTTGAGAATTATAGATAACGCGATCGCAAAGCAAAGTATATCAGGAAGGGTGAGCTTAGGCTTCCGTATTTAGCACAAATTCTTTATCCATTGATAATTATTGATGAATCACTGATAATTAAAAATTGGTAATTAATTACTCGAATGTCAGAATCACGACGCTTTATCAAACTGGTTGCTTATCTACGTCCTTATTGGCGAGATACAACTTTGGGTATTATCGCTTTATTGATTGTTAATGGTTTGGGGGCTTACATCCCCTTACTAATTCGCGCTTGCATCGATAAATTTTCGGTAAACTTCAACTACGGAGAAATAATCCGCTATTCCATACTGATTATTTTATTGAGTTCTTCAATGTGGCTGATGCGGATGGCTTCCCGTGTCTGGATATTTGGTGTGGGAAGACAGGTTGAGTACGAGCTTAAACAAAAGATTTTTGAACATTTACTGCAATTAGAGCCTTCTTATTTTGCCACTAATACGGCTGGAGATTTAATTAGTCGGGCTACGAGTGATGTTGATAATATTCGACGGTTGTTAGGTTTTGTGGTGTTGAGTTTTGCAAATAGTATTTTTGCTTTTGCGCTGACTTTACCTGTAATGCTTTCAATCAATGTAGAATTAACTGTAGCCGCATTATCACTGTATCCAATCATGTTTTTTGTGGTAGTGTTATTCAGCGAACGTCTCCGTAATGAACAAACAGACGTACAGGAAAACCTCTCGGATGTCAGCAATCTAATTCAAGAAGATATTAGCGGTATTTCCTTAATCAAAATTTACGCTCAAGAACAAAACGAACATCGCGCTTTTGGTAAACAAAATCAAAAGCTGTTAAAAGCTAATTTGAAATTAGCGAAAACCCGAAACATTTTGTTTCCTATAATTGGGGGATTAGTTAACATCAGTTCGTTGATCATTATCTGGATAGGAGCGAGTAGAATCGGTTCTAGTCTGGATGTGGGCGATTTCGTGGCGTTATTAATATATATTGAACGTCTGGTATTTCCTACTGCTTTGTTGGGATTTACAATTACTGCTTATCAGCGTGGTGAAGTTAGTGTCGATCGCGTTGAATCAATTTTTAATGTCGAACCCAAAATCAAAGATGAGAGTAATGCAATTCGTATATCACGAAATGAGATTAAAGGTGAATTAACTGCAAAAAACTTAACATTCGCTTATCCAGATTCGGAAACTCTGGTATTAGATAAAATTAATTTTCAGATATTTCCAGGAGAAACGATCGCGATTGTCGGTGCAATTGGTTCGGGTAAATCCACTTTAGCGAATTGTTTACCGCGTTTATTAGATATTAATGAAGGAGAATTGTTTTTAGATGGAATCGATATTACTAAAATTGCTTTAACAGATTTGCGGGATGCGATTGCTTACGTTCCCCAAGAAAGCTTTTTGTTTAGTACTACCATTCAAAATAATATCCGTTATGGTGACCCTTTAGCAGAACAGCAAGAAGTTGAGAATGTCGCCGAATTAGCACAAATAAGCTCAGAAATCGGCACTTTTCCGCAGCAATACAATACTTTAGTAGGTGAACGAGGAATTACCCTTTCTGGTGGACAAAGACAGCGTACAGCCTTAGCTAGAGCAATGTTGGTAGAAGCTCCGGTGCTAATTTTAGATGATGCACTTTCTAGTGTAGATAATCAAACAGCGACACAAATTTTAAAAAATCTCTCTAGCGGTACCAAACGTAAAACAGTTGTTTTTATTACTCATCAATTATCTGCGGCGGCGGCTGCTGATAGAATTTTGGTGATGGAAAAAGGTAGAATTGTGCAAACTGGTACTCAAATAGAACTTTTGCAACAACCCGGACTTTATAGAAATTTATGGAGTCAGCATCAGGTAGAAGAGTTGCTGCATTAGAGATATTTGCAGGGAATGGGTAATAGGTAATAGGTAATAGGAGCTTTTGCATTGATACTCTAATCACAACTAATCATCGTACTTGATATTAAGGGAGTAGGGAGTGTTACTTTTGTAAATTGCGATCGCGTTCAGAAATAGCAAAGTGTAAATCATTGAATATTGTAGATTAGTTATGATAATTAACTAGTACAGCGGGCGCGTAAATAAAGCAACCATTACCAACGGTTAAAATCTTTATCCTAGAAGACTTTTTACTTTTTACCTTTTACTTTTTACTTTTTACCTTTTACCTTTTACCTTTTACCTTTTACCTTTTACCTTTTACCTTTTACCTTTTACTTTTTACCT
>JAAUSO010000009.1 GCA_012033205.1 Richelia sp. SL_2_1
TGAGGCTCTGCGAAACCCAACAAACCCGCCTTGTAGGTTGGGTTGTGCCTCCGGCACACCTAGCGGTGAACGTTCCTCAACCCAACCTACATATATCAAGGTTTTTGGCTTTAACTGAACCGTATTGTTATATAACTCACGAGTAATTATATAAATAATTTTGCGTAAGTACTTACACAAGCAAATTCCACCTGCGTGGACTCATCAATTTTAATCTTTTAACCCGTGCAGACGGGTTTGATCTGTGTAGCTGCGGTTTCAACCGCCAAATCAAATAATCAATTTTAATCTTTTAACCCTAGACTGCGGTTTCAACCGCCAGATCAACTAGAAAATTAAAGCTATCATATAGTATTTATAAATCTTTTGTAAAGCTGAAAAAAACAAAGTTGATTTTTTTGAAAATTTTAGCCCAAAATAGCTATTTTTTAGCTCTTTTATACTACGATCAGAGAAAATATCAGCTTTTGCCGTACCGAACGAAATACAGAACAGCAAAGCATCTCGGACATTTTCCCTTTAACTCGAAATGGCATTGATAACCCGTTTTTAGTACAAAAGCAACAAAGATAGTCGATGGTAGGGTAGGGGGTATGACCCCTCTTGAACAAAAAATAAATTTAGGAGGTAATGCTAGTAGGAATGTTTTAATAACGATTTAAAAAATTAATGAATTTCAAAAAAAACAATTTACAAATTTAATTAATCAAAGTTAACAATATGTGTTATTGTTTAATCGTGTTCAATTTGTTGTTCATCTACTTAGGTAGAAACCGTTGCTTGAGAATGGTTTGGCTCCAAGGTATAGAAAACGACTGTAATTTAGAAGTAAACATATTTACTAACACCTCCGAAAAATCACTATTTGATCAGCCAATATTTTTTATAGATTAGGATAATCTATGGAAAGTCTTGGGTAACCCTTTTCGGTCAGTTGTTAAAAGTAGCGTTACAGAAATCTTTGTCTACAATGCTCTAGTTGACAGATTTCCTTTTACAGCTTCAAAAACTCGACAAATTATTGTGTTCCTTGTCCGAAAAAATAATTATTAATATTAAAACCGTTGGTATTTGACAACAGTGCTGTAGTTCTGTTTGTTGAATCGCCCGGCTAAATATAAATAGAAGTTCGCGAAACAATGGCTAGAGTATCTGCGAAGCTCACGCGACCCAAACATTTGTTAAATTTAAAAATCATAGCTTGCTGGCTATGGAATTCCAGCGAAATCACTCTGATAAAATTCGCTTTCAAGAGTTGATCGAACGTCGTAGTTTGCCATCCGAATTCTATTTACTACCAGGGTTTAATTATGTTGACAGAATGCTATTTACTGGATTACTACTTCAAATCTTCTCTCATCATGTCTTTTTGCCCCCTCTCCTAAATTCTGGAGAGGGGGGACATAGATATGGCGAGTTGATCGATTTAATCGTTTTTTGATTTTTGAAGGAGTATTGAATTTATGGCAGTTCAGAATTTTGACGGACAGACTCTGATTAACCAAAACTTTAATGGTCAGAATCTAAATGGTTCTAGCTTTGTAATAACCAAGTTTGAAGGTGGTTCCTTAGTTGGCACACGTTTGAGAGGAACTAACTTTAGCGGAGCAGAATTGTTAGGTGTGGATGCAACTGGTGCTAACTTTAGTTCAACAAATACCACGACAACCAAGTTCGCTAAAGCCAAATTGGAGAATAGCAATTTCACCAATGCTAACTTCCAAAATGTGCAATTCTCAGATGGTGTCGAATCGGTGGAAATCATCGGTGGAGATTTGACTGGGGCTAACTTTAGAGGAGCTAATCTCTCTGGAAGTAAGATTGAGGGTGTCACTATCGGTAACAACACCAGATTTATCTTGGCTAACCTCAGTGATGTCGAATTTAGTGCTGTGTCAAATGGCAATATCGACTTTCGAGGTGCTAATTTAACTAACCTAAAAGCCGAGGGTAGCGATTTAAGCGGTGCTAACTTTATTGCTTTTAATGGAACTGCGACTAACTTCACTGGCGCACTACTCAAGGGTGCTGATTTATCAGATAGCAATTTCACAGGTGTTTCTGTAGCAGGAATTTCTTTGGAAGAAGTCAATTTAAGTGACGCTAACTTGACAGATGCCAATTTTAGTGGTGCTAACTTAAATAAAGCTAATTTAAGCAATGGTACATTTATCGACGGTGCTGATGCTGATACAGTTGGTGCTAACTTCTCCGGTATCTCCTTCATTGAAGGTATTGCAACTGGTGGTGACTTTACAAATGCTTCCTTTGCAAATGCTGACCTCAGCAACGCCGACTTTACAGGAGCTATTCTCACTGGAGCCGATTTTACTGGTGCTAACTTGACAGGTACCATTCTTCCTGTCAGCACAATCACTGGAACTGCTGCTGCTGAATTACTAACTGGAACAGGTTTACCTGATGCAATTGACGGCTTAGCTGGTAATGACACTCTTCGTGGCTTAGATGGCAATGACACCTTGTTAGGTGGTAATGGTGCAGACCGTCTTGAAGGTGGCAATGGTGATGACTCTCTTGATGGGGGATTAGGACGAGATAACCTACTAGGTGGTGAAGGTAACGACTTCCTGTTTGGTGGAGCTGCTATAGATACTCTCAACGGTGGTGAAGGTAACAACATCCTCGACGGTGGAGATGGTAGCGATATCATAATTGGTAGCTTTGGCACCCTTGCTGCTGAAAATGAGATTATCATCGGTTCTGCTGACCTTTTCAATGGCGTAGCTAGTGTTGACACCATTCGAGGCTTCGTTTTTGAACAGGATGCATTTGCATTGTTTGAAGATCCCGCTGGACTCTTTGAAATCCTACCTGAAGAGTTGTCAGTTGTCGCAGGAATCGGCACCGCCAGCAATAATGCTTTGATTCAATGGGATAACCCTCTGACGGCAGCTGGCGCTCAAACTATTGCGATTGTTGAGAATGCATTAGTAGCAGATGTCGAAGCTACATTGGCTGGTGTTTAAGGTCATTCGTGACAGGCAATACCGATAAGATGTTTTAATGGTTTGAGAAGTTATGCAAGATAAATTCTGTAAAGAAATGGTAAATAGCAACCATTGTAGCCTTAAAAAACGCACACCCAATAAAAAATCAATTTTTTTCGGGTCAGACAGTTGGAGATTTATCCGTAATCAATATTTAATACACTTTATTTCTGGCAAAATAACGTGCATTACTGTCAATCAACTGTGCGGAAGGTTTCTGGTATTGCTTGAATACCGATTCTAAATTTACAGAAAAGGTCTCGCACAATACGGCTTCGATTACTATTTACCAGATTGGTAATTTTTCAAAGTTAACATAGGGTGAGGTTGTTTTGCAACCTCTCTCCTTTCTCCTCTTGGTTTGTAGACAATCTCATTCGTCGGGCTTTTATGAAAATTATTCTATATTACAGATATTTTATGAAAATTATCTTAATATTTATTACAGATATTTATGGGAAAAACCGGACTTCTCAAAATCTAATAAACAATTATCAGAAGTAGGGTTTTATGGGGTTTATCTTCTATTAGAGATATTTATACGCAAAACCGGACTTCTGAAAACTACTAACAGAATTATTTCGCAATAAAATTAAAAGGAGTATCTAGTTATGGCTGTTTTGGATTTTAGTAATCAAAGGCTGGAAGGAAATAGTTTTAATGGTCAGAATCTCAATGGTTCTAACTTTTTTAAAACAGAATTGTTAGGTGTCTCATTTCTGAACACATTGCTCAGAGGGACTAACTTTGAAGAATCAAAGTGGTCTAATGTTAATGCTTCTAATGCTAACTTTAGACCTAGTGCAAATTTTCCGACAACCACTTTCTTTAAAGCAAATTTAGAGAATGTTAATTTCAGTGGTGCCAACCTGCAAAATGTGAATTTGTCCGAAATTAGCACTAATGGTATCAACTTCTCTAATGCCCAATTACAGAATGCTAACTTATTCAAAGCTGATATCAGTGGAGAAGAATCGAATCGACCAAATTTTACTGGGGCTAACTTGACGGGAGCTAATCTGACTGAAGCCGGTTTGAAATCTGCTGATTTAACAGATGCTAACTTGACCAATGCTAATTTGCAACAAGCTAGCCTTGAAGGTACTATTCTAGACAATACAAATTTTACAGGGGCTGACTTTAGGGAAAGTAATTTCACTGATATTATTCTAAGTAACTCTATCTTTGATTTAGCAAATCTGAGTGGTGTGCAGTTAACTGATACTGCGGCACCGGATGGATCAACCTCAACCAATTCCAGCTTCCGGGGTGCTAATTTAACTAACTTTAGTGCAGAAGATATTAACCTTGCTGGTGCTGACTTTACTAACTTTGATGCCAGTAACCCGACTATACTCACTGGTGTTAGTCTGGCTGATACTATACTTGATGGTGCTAATTTCAGTGGTGTTTCTGCGGAAGGTATCTTCCTTGAAGACGCTAATTTAACTAATGCTAACTTGAGTGGAGCAGACTTCAGTAATGCCAATTTGAAAGGTGCAATTCTTACCGGAGCGAACTTAACGGGAGGGATTCAACTTGATGGTGCATTTCTCGAAGAAGTAAATTTAAGTGGAGTTAACCTCACAGACGGCAATTTGGCTGGTGCTAACTTAAATAAAGCCAATTTAAGCAACGGTATATTTATAGATGGTGCTGATGCTGGTACAGTTGGTGCTAATTTCTCAGGTATCTCATTTGTTGACGGTATTGCCATCAACGGCAACTTTACCAATGCTTCCTTTGTAAATGCTGACCTCAGCAAAGCCGATTTTACAGGAGCTATTCTTACTGGTGCCGATTTCACTGGTGCTAACTTGACAGATACGATTCTCCCTGTGATTGTGCCTCCAATCACTGCAACTGCTGGTGCTGATTTACTCACGGGGACTGCTCTGGCTGACTTCATTGACGGCTTAGGTGGAAATGACACTCTCCAGGGCTTAGATGGTAATGACACCTTATTAGGTGGTGCAGGTAGAGACTCGCTCGAAGGTGGAGTCGGTAACGATTCTCTCGAAGGAGGGGATGGAATAGATACTCTACTTGGTGGGGCTGGGAATGACTTGCTATTTGGTAACGATGGTAATGATGTCCTTCGAGGAGGAGGAGGTGCAGATTTCCTCTCCGGAGGAAACGGTAATGACAACTTGTTTGGTAACGCAGGAGCCGATGTATTCGTAATTGGGCAAGGTGGCACCGACAGAGTTAAGGATTTCGTTGATGGTGTTGATAAATTTACATTATTTGCAGAAATTCAATTTACTGACTTGACAATTGGAGCAGACCCTGCCATCAGCAGTAATACTTTGATTTCCTTGACTGCTACCAACGAAATTATCGCCATTGTGGAAGGTGTAAACTCCAGTTTAATTACCGTAGCTGACTTCGGTTAGAAATCTGAATTAAATAAAATACAACTCTCAATGGTGTAGATATCCATGTTGGGTGGAGGCAAAGTCTCCACCCAACCTACAAAGCATTCTATATTAATAAATCGTCATTCCTTAGAGTGATTAGTGGCAATAATACTGAACTTTTATGATGAATTATTGGATAAATCGATGCAAGATAAGTTCTGTGAAGAATGGTAAATAGCAACCCTTACTACCTTCAGAAACTAGCATCCATGCAGATAATAAATTAACGAAAATTAAGTAATTAAATCATGCAAAACTTTCGCGGACGAACTCTAATAAATTTCAATTTCAGTAGTCTTGATTTGACACAAGCTGATTTCTCCGACGCGACTATAATTAATTCGAGTCTTCAGGGTAAAAACCTGCAAGGAGCGAACTTTGAAGGTGTAACTTTCGACAATGTAAACGCGACTAATGCTGATTTCCGTTCGACTATCTTCACGGATGCCATAGTTCGCAACAGTAACTTTAACGATGCTAATCTGTCAAATTTACAAATCACCGATACACAGTTTAGTAATACAAGTTTCCGTCGTGCCAATCTAACCAATTTAGACGCAGAAGATTTAGTTTTAAGTGGTGTTGAATTTAATAACGCTACTCTAACTGGGGCTAAGTTGGCTGATACTAACTTGAGCGGTACTAATTTCGATGGAGCCAACGCTTCAGGTATCTTTTTAGATGATGCTATCTTGACTGGAGCGAGTTTTAGAGGAACTCAATTAATGGTGCTTTCTTGGAAGAAGCGGACTTAAGTAATGCTGACTTTAGAGCTCCTATCAATAATCCACTACTTACAGCCCAGTTGAGTGGAGCCAAGTTGAAGGGAGTTAATTTTAGTAACGCTTTACTTTCTGGAGCCGATTTAAGGGGAGCCGAATTAGCAGAATCTAATTTAAGCGGTGCTGACTTTTCAAATGCCAATTTGAATAATGTTTTTGCAGAGAAAAGCGACTTTACTGGAGCAAACTTTTCCAATGCAACCCTTGTACAGGCTAACCTCAAGGAAGCGATTGCAATCAACTCGAATTTTATGAATGCGGATTTGCAAAACGCTAATTTAGAAAAAGCCAACTTTACAGGGGCTAATTTAAATGGAGCTAATACAACTGCTGCTATCACAATCGAGACTATTTTCCCACCAGGCTTTGTTCCTGGCGGTTCCGGAAATGGCGGCAGCAACAAAATTGACGGAACTTCTGGTACCGATCAATTAGGTGGAACTCCTGGTGCTGATGAAATTAGAGGCTTCGCAGGCAATGACATCCTCCGGGGCTTAGGTGGTAATGACACTCTCGACGGAGGAACGGGACGAGATACTTTACAGGGTGGTGCGGGTAATGACCTACTGTTTGGTAACGATGGCAATGATATTCTACGCGGCGAAGCTGATAATGATATCCTCTCCGGAGGAAACGGTAATGATCAGTTGTTTGGTAACGCAGGAGCCGATGTATTCGTAATTGGGGAAGGTGGCACCGACAGAGTTAAGGATTTCGTTGATGGTGTAGATAGCTTTGAGTTGTTTGAAGGAATCAACTTTAGCAACGTGATAATTGCCGCAGACCCAGCCAACAGCAACAATACTCAGATTTCTGCCAACGGTCAAGTAATTGCGATTGTTGAAGGTGTTAGCTCCAACTTAATCGATGCAGTAGACTTTGGCGAAGATCCATTACCAGCAGAAATTACCGGAACAGCGAATGCGGATGTACTGGTTGGAACATCTGAGGCTAACCTGATTAACGGCTTAGGTGGAAATGATTCCCTCGAAGGTTTGGGTGGTAATGATACCTTATTAGGTGGTGCAGGTCAAGATACACTTGCAGGTGGAGATGGAAATGATTCCCTTGAAGGAGGAGCGGCGCGAGATATCCTACGCGGTGGCGCGGGTAATGACCTACTGTTTGGTAACGATGGCAATGATGTTCTACGCGGCGAAGCTGGTGATGATATCCTTTCTGGAGGAAACGGTAATGATCAGTTGTTTGGTAACGCAGGAGCCGATGTATTCGTAATTGGGGAAGGTGGCACCGACACAGTTAAGGATTTCGTTGATGGTGCAGATCGCTTTGAGTTGTTTGCAGGAATCAACTTTAGCAACGTGATAATTGCCGCAGACCCAGTCAACAGCAACAATACTCAGATTTCTGCTAACGGTCAAGCAATTGCGATTATTGAAGGTGTTAGCTCCAACTTAATCAACGCAGCAGACTTCGCTGGAAGTACTAGCTTAAACCAAATTAACGGAACAGTATCTGACGATGTATTGTTTGGCAGTAATAACGCTGACCAAATTAATGCCTTAGGAGGTAATGACGAGTTATCTGGCTTCGGTGGTAATGATATTCTCGATGGGGGTAATGGTGAAGACTTTCTTTCAGGAGGAATTGGTAACGATACCTTGACAGGTGGTGCAGACCCCGATGGATTTTTAATTGGTGAAGGTGGTACGGACACTATCACAGACTTCCAGGATGGTATCGACGAACTAGAACTATTTGAAGGAGGAACAGTACAAATTGAATTTTTCCAATTAAACATTGGAGCAGATCCTGGTAATAGCAACAATACTTTGATTTCTTTGATTGCTACTAACGAAATTATTGCAATTTTAGAGGGTGTAAACTCCAGCTTAATTACTGTAGCTGACTTCGATTAGAGAAAAAACAAACTATGTAAGGAAAATTTCTCTGTATTTGGCTCGTAGTTGCGCTTTAGCGCTAAAGCGCAACTACAAACCAGCTTCTTTTTTGGCAAACAGTAATCAAAGATTCACATTAATTTATAACTTGGGTGCAATATGTTCACACAATTTGATTTATTCGATTACCGCTTTAAATCTTCTCTCATCATGTGTTGTTTACCCCTCTCCTAAATTCTGGAGAGGGGGATATATGGCGAGTTTTCCGATACTTTGTGGCTGTTTTAAAAGCAGTGACAAAATCAATTTAATTTTCTTTATTTTTTGAAGGGTAAGTAATTATGGCAGCTATCGATTATAGTCTACAGTATCTGGCTGGAAATAATTTCAATAGTCTGAATCGGAATGGTTCTAACTTCTTTGGAGCGACTTTGGACGGTGTGTCATTCGTTCGCACACAGTTGAGAGGAACTAACTTTAGTGAATCAAGTTGGCTGAATGTTAATGCCTCTAATGCTATCTTCGCGCCTAATAATAACTTTGGTCCCGCTAATTTATCTTTAGCGAACTTAATAAATGTCAATCTCAGTGGAGCTAACCTGAGACAAGCAAATCTGTCTCAAGTCAATACAAATGGTATCAATCTTTCCAACGCTAACTTGACTGATGCCATTCTAGGAGGAGCCAATCTGAGCGGGGAACAGTCCGAGCGTCCAAATCTAACTGGAGCTAATTTTACCCGCGCTGACTTATCCTTAAGTAACCTAAAAGCTGCTGACTTAACAGGTGCAACATTAGTAAATGCTAACTTGAATGGAGCTATCCTTGAAGCTGTAATCTTACAAGATGTAAATGCTAGAGGAGCGGATTTTAGAAACACGAACTTTACAGATATCTTCTTGCTCAATAATAATTTTAACCTTGCTAATTTTGAAGGTGTCTCTCTGAGCGATGTCAATTCATCTGTTCCTGAAGGAGTCGCTCTAACTACACTACCTACTGACTTTAACCTCACATTTCGTGGTGCTGATTTGAGTAACCTGATTGCAGATGACGCTGATCTGGCTGGTTCCGATTTCCGTTCATTTGTTTCTACAAATGGTGTTGTAACTGCTACTCAATTAGATGGTGCTAGTTTTGCTGCTTCCAACCTAAGTGGGTCTAATTTCACAAATGTTTTTGCAGAAGGTATCTCTCTTGGACTTGCCGATTTGAGCAATGCGATTTTTACCGGAGCGGATTTGAGTGGAGCGAATGCGGGTAATGCAATTCTCACCGACGCAATCTTAACCGGAGGGGTTCAACTTGATGGTGCATTCTTGGAATTTGCTGATTTTAGTGGAGCTGACTTGACAGGAGCGGATCTTAGTGGAGCCTTCCTCAAAGGTGCGAATTTCACAGGGGCTGACTTGACTGGAGTTAATTTGAGTGGGGCTGACTTAACCGAAGCGAACCTCACTGGCGCTCAACTCGATGATGCCAATTTGTTTGGTGCTACTTTAAATAACGCCAATTTAACCAACGCCATATTTATCGACGGTGCTGATGCCGACACACTTGGTGCTAATTTGTCAAGTAGCTCATTTATTGATGGTATTGCGATTGGTGGTAACTTTAGTAACGCGCTTTTCGTGAATGCAGATTTATCCAAAGCTAACTTTACCGGCGCTAACACAACTGGTGCTGACTTCACTGGTGCGATTACCATCGATACTATTTTTTAAAGGTTAAAGGTTAGAGGTTAGAGGTCAAAGGTTAGGAGGGAATGGCAACAATTTAGGTAATATTGAGTAAGGGTGTGTTGGCTTTGGCTGACACGCCCTTTTTAGGTTAAGGGTTAGAGGATGTTTAACAAATATCCGGCGGTTAAAACCGCGACTACACAAGCAAAGTCCACCTGCGTGGACTTGACAACCCGCGACGGCGGGTTTTGTTTTTGTAGCTGCGGTTTTAACCGCCAGATAAACTAATCAATTTAGAACCCGCGACGGCGGGTTTTGTTTGTGTAGCTGCGGTTTCAACCGCCAGATAAACTTAGGATATTGTCACAAATGGTTGATAGTGCGTGACGCTACAAACTTTATAGAACCGTTCAAATTAATTCAATGCGTCACACACCCTACAATAAAAAAGTGCCAGTTGCGTAAGTTCTAATAGAAACCCGACCTCTAACCTATTATCATGCCAGAATTCATCGGACAACTTCCCAAAAACGAACCAGCTTGGAATGCAATATCTTCTGTACAAAGCTGCCAACGCTATACACAAGGAATACATTTTGATTGCGGCAATAATTCCCGTTTAACTTTAACCGTCCTTTCTCCCAACTTAATTAGAGTTCGTTTTTCCCCCGTAGGGGAGTTGACATCAAGACGTTCTTGGGCTGTCAATTTACCTGATGCAGAATGGAATATTGTAGATTTTAATATCCAAGAAACTGATGAATTAATAACTGTTGAAACTGAAAAAATTAAAGTTTGTGTGCAGCGTCATCCTTGTCGGATAATGTGTTTTGATAAATCTGGTAATCCCTTTGCTCATGATACAGATTTAGGAATTGGTTGGCGTGAAAATCAAATTATTAATTGGAAACAAATTACTATAGAAGAAAGATTTTACGGTTTTGGTGAACGTTCGGGATTGTTAAATCAACGGGGTAAGTGTTTAACTAATTGGACGACGGATGAGTTTGGACTACACAATGTTAACGGATGAGATGTACCAAGCAATTCCGTTTTTATCTCTTTGCGTCCAAATGTCGGTTATGGTTGTTTTTCAATACTACTTTTTGGAGTCAGTTTGATGTCGGTGCTGATCAATTAAATACTTTAGAATTAAAAACTAAAGACAGCGAACTAGATTACTATATTATTTACGGTCCGGAACCTGGGACAATTATCAATACCTACACCCAGCTTACGGGAAGAATGCCGTTACCACCCCGTTGGGCTTTGGGTTATCATCAATGTCGTTGGAGTTATGATTCGGAAACTGAAGTAAGGGAATTAGTTAAGCAATTACGCAACCGTCGTATTCCCTGTGATGTGGTTCACTTAGATATCGATTATATGCAGGGTTTCCGCGTATTTACTTGGAATAAACAAAGGTTTCCCAATCCTCAGAAGTTGATCGAAGATTTAAAGCAACAGGGAATTAAAGTTGTGACAATCATCGACCCCGGTGTAAATTCGATCCAGAGGCAGATTATCAAGTCTGCGATGAAGGTTTAGAAAATGATTATTTCATCCGTAGGGCAGATGGTCAAGTGTTCCACGGTTATGTATGGCCCGATAGAGCGGTTTTCCCGGATTTTATGCGTGGGAAAGTGCGGGAATGGTGGGGAAATTTACAGCACCATCTTACGGATGTGGGTGTAGCTGGTATTTGGAATGATATGAATGAACCAGCTTTGAATGACCGACCTTTTGGAGATTTAGAAGGTGATAAAATTACTTTTCCCATGGATGCACCTGCGGGGGATGGGGAAGATAAAACGACTTGGAAGGAAACCCATAATTTATATGGCATGAATATGGCTCGTGCTTGTTACGAAGGGTTACAGAAATTGCGATCGCAACGTTCTTTTGTGTTGACTCGTTCGGGTTTTGCAGGAGTACAGCGTTATTCGGCGGTGTGGACGGGGGATAATCATTCTAAGTGGGAATATCTGGAAATGTCTTTACCGATGTTGTGTAATTTGGGATTATCCGGTGTGGCTTTTGTGGGTGCAGATATCGGTGGATTTGCGGGAGATGCATCCCCAGAATTATTCGCTCGCTGGATGCAAATGGGAATGTTATATCCCTTGATGCGCGGTCATTCGATGATTGAAACTAAGCGTCATGAACCTTGGGAATTTGGTCGGGAAGTAGAAGATATTTGTCGCAAATATATCGAATTACGCTATCAATTGTTGGCTTATTTCTACACTTTATTTTGGCAAGCAGCGAATAAAGGGGAACCAATTTTACGTCCTTTACTTTACCATTATCCTAATGATTCTCAAACCTATGAATTATATGACCAAGTATTAATTGGTTCGGACTTAATGGCTGCACCAATTTATCGACCGGGGGTAGAAAATCGTATGGTATATTTACCAGAGGGTATTTGGTATGATTGGTGGAGTAGAGAACTATTACAAGGTTCACAACACATCCTTGTCGATGCACCTTTAGAAAAAATGCCTTTATTTATTTGTGCTGGTGCAATTATTCCTTTAATTTCAGTCATGCAATATGCGGAAGAATTACCTATAAGTGAACTGCGGTTATTAGTTGCACCAGGTACAGGAAAATTTACGCTTTATGAGGATGATGGGAATACCTTTGCATATTGTGATGGAATGAGTTCTACTACACAATATCGGGTTGATTTAGAAGGAAATCAGGTAGTAGTTAAAGTTGGAGAAAGAAAAGGAAAATGGATTCCCAACGAACGTAAAATAATTGTGGAAGTTATAGGTTTTGGAGAACAAGAATTTACAGATGATGGTAGTGAAAGAAGTTTAGTTTATCAATAAAAATTTATCAATAATTTGTAGGTTGGGTTAGATACAAAAGCTACTCCTATCCTAATATCAAATTACCGTTGTGTGTTTACTTCTTTCCTCTAACTAGAAAAGTTACTCGTGGGGTAAGAAGTCGGGTTTTTATGAGTATTTTCTGTTGTTACGGATATTTGTCGTAAAAACCCGACTTCTGTGATTCCCTATTCCCTGTTCCCTATTCCCTTGATATCACCTAATTTCCTTTACCAGTAACTAATGGTTCATCAGTACTACTTTCAATAATTCTGATCCGATTTTGTAATTGTTCTACAGTTCGCAAATTAGAACGCTCTAAAGAATAACCAAGCCAAACAACACTACCACCAAAAACGATCATTGAACCAATTAAAAGACTTACTAACGTTTTGACTTGCGATCGCAAATATTTTACTTCACGATTATGGTTTTCTAATTGTACGATAGAATCAGTTTTCAAGTGTTTAGATTCGGGAACTAATCCAGCTTCTACTTCTGCGGCTTGTTTAACAGTGGTAGCAGGTTTAAAAGCAACTTGTTTACGAAGCCAATTAACAATTAATTTCGGGCAATTTTTTGTATACCAACGCCATGCAATCATTTTAAATGCTGGTTTGGATAATCTGGCAATTAATTTTAAACTTCCTTTAAGGGTACGAGAACGAAATTTTTGATCTATTAAATTAATTGAACCGATATCATAAAGACAATCTATAATAAGTTTGATTGAAGCTTCTTCTCTATAGGTTAAATTTTCCAATAAAAGAAGAACGTCATGCATTTTTTCTTCTTCTTTCTGCTTCTGTGTTGATACCGTTGTTAAGTCATCCGGTACTTGTATTTGGTTATGCATATTGTTTTTAGTTGGTAGCAGATAACCTTCTTTAGCAGTAGTAAGACAATTTTTTCACAGACAAAGGGGGTAAGCAAGTTCAGTTTTGATAAATTAGCGATTTTTATGATAATTTTGCTTATGTTTATAAGCTTCAATAAGTAAGTGGATCAAATTAAATATAAAACCTCACCCTGCCGTACTGCTCCCTCTCCTTACTAAGGAGAGGGATTGAGGGTGAGGTCTTATCTTATATGTAATTACGCCTACCTATTTCCCAAAAATTTATCCGTGAACATAAAGTAATCTTACAAGTAATTTTACAAGGGATAAATCCAAAATCTTTATAACCTCTAGAATGATTTACTTGTATCTTTCGGATAGATTTTTATGATCTATCAACTTTAAAAATACAAGGTTAAAGGTTAGAGGTTAGAGGTTAAAGGTTAGAGGTTATAGGTTAAAGGTTAGAGGTTATAGGTTATGGGTTATAGATTGGTAATAAACAACTGTCAACTGTCAACTATCAACTGTCAACTGTCAACTAACTCTTTTCTTTATTCACCAATAAAGCGACGGGGAAATGTTGTAAAATATCACGTACCCAAAGTGCATCTTCACCTTCGACTTGTTGTGCTGTAAATACATCTTGCCAGATAGAAGTTGAATCACTAGGAGGAACAATCCGAGTTTCTTGCCAAACTTGTTCTGACAAGGGATATTCACCCATTTTGACTAAAGAAGTTAAGAAACGAGGTGCAATTACAATGATTTTTTGCTTTCCTAATTCTCTGGTGAATCCGACAACGTGACTCTTTAAACTTCCAACTACTGTTAGTTTTTCGTAAGTACCACGTTGAAATAAGTCTAAGTACTTCCGACGTGCTTGTAATGTTTTGTAAGTTAAAAAAAGCTTGATTTTCCCATCTTCGGGAGTTTCCATTAATTGGGCAATATAATCGGGTAAATGTGCTTCGCTTTGAGATTGAATTTCTTCTAGATACTTTTCTCGTTTCTTAAAGTTTACCGGACGACGGTTGTCTGGGTCTACTAAACTCAAATCCCAAAGTTCAGTTCCTTGATAAATATCAGGAAGCCCAGGTGAAGTCAGTCTGAGTAATACTTGAGAAAGAGAATTTAAGATTCCGTAATGCTGAATTTTCTCTTGGAAAGGACGAAAAGCTTGTAAAAATTGATTATCTTCACCATCCTTCAAAACTCTTTCGGCAAAATTGGTAAAACCATCTTCGTAGTCAGCGTCATTTTTAAGCCATGCAGTGTGAACTTTTGCTTCTCGAATTGCTTTGATGATATATTTCTTTATCCGCTCGACAAAAGCCGGATACTCTTCTTGACTAAAAGGAAAAGCACCGAGCAGGGTTTGATAGAACAAATATTCATCGTTAAAAGTGGGTATATCTCGCCCCCCGACATAATCTTTTGATGGTGCATTAATTTCGCGCCATTGTTGCAGATTTTGCTCCCATTCGTCGGGAATTTCTGATAACACATTGATTCTGGCTCTCACATCTTCGCCGCGTTTAGTATCGTGGGTAGATGTGGTATTCATTGTATGGGGCCAATTTGCAACCTGCTTAGAGTTGTAATGATGAAATTCTTCCAAAGATACCCCAAATTGAGTAGGGTGAGAACCAACTTCATTAAGTGAAATTAACCTGTTGTATACATAAAGTACAGTATCTTCCACACCTTTCGCCATCAACGGTCCGGTAAACTGTTGTAGACGCATCAAAAAACGCAACCATTCTTCCCTATCTTCTTCGGTAAGATGCTCGTCATACTCTAATAGCAGGAATTTTTCAATAAAACTGAGTTCGTTAAAAAAGTTAGGAATATTCTTTTTAGCTTGAGTCATTACTTGCTCAATATATTCCTTATCAGCAGAACTTGCTCCCCCACTATTAATATATGTGCGATAAATCGGAAATACTGCCAAAATTTCCACCAATGCTGCTTTTAAACCGTACATGGTAAAATCGCTAGCATAACGGTATCTACCAGATATTTTCTTAAAAAGATGAGCTAAATTATCAATATCTCCGGCTAAATGTTTCTCAATAATTAATCTTTTATTCTGATCGATTAACTCTTCACAAGAAGCAGCTTTACCAATAAAACGATGGTAAATATCGTCAAATTTTTGTTCGTTTAATTGAGCGCAAAAAATACCGTTAACTTGGTTGAGAAAATCGTATCCTGTAGTTCCTTGAATCGACCAAGTTACTGGTAATTCTTCTTGAGGTTCGAGAATTTTTTCAACAATTAAATAAACATCTGGTACTTTTTCACGTAATCTATCTATATATTGTGCAGGGTCATACAAACCATCAATATGGTCTATTCTTAATCCATCAAATTTACCTTCTTCAACTAATTGTAAAATCAATGAATGAGTAGTCTCAAAAACTTCTTGATCTTCAATTCGTAGCGATATCAAATCATTAACAGTAAAAAAGCGTCTGTAATTGAGTTCTTCATTGCCGACTTTCCAGTAAGCAAGCCGGAAAAATTGTTCTGTCAATAAATGTTCTAATAAATCAAAACTCTCTGTTTTACCTACTTCTCCATTAAAGATACTAATATTTTCCTCAATATGTTTTTTTACTTCTTCGGAATCATTCCAAAGTTCCCATAACATCCGTTTCACAAAGTCGATTTGAATCTCTCGTTCTCTTCCTTCTTCGCCGGATGGGATATGCTTCAAAGTATAAAGAACACCCAAAAATTTAATAAAAGCAGGATTATCTCTACCAAGTTTTTCCTGTAAACGTGTTAAATCATAAGTCAGAACTTGGTTATAAGATTCTATACGAATCGGAAATTTATGAGAATAATAGTTAATAGTTAAACCCTTTTCTTCGTACTGAATTTGTAATTCACCACTTTCGAGACAATCACCACAAAACTTCCCTAAAAACGGCGCTAATACTTTACCATTGTTTTCCGTATAATGATGATTCCAATCAATATCAAAAAAATCTCTATATCTAGAATCTATCCCATTTTCCAAAACATCCATCAGCATTTCATTTTGACTATCAAAAGCCATATGATTAGGTACAATATCCTGAACCCAGCCGATATTTAAAGAGTCAAGCTGTTCGACTAATTCTTCAAATTTTTCTACACCTCCTAATTCTGGGTCAATTTCACGAGGATTAACTGTATCATAACCGTGAGTACTACCTTTTCTGGAAGTCAGAATTGGAGAAGCATATAAATGAGAAATACCCAACTTTTCCAGGTAACAAGCAATAGATGAAGCTGCAATAAAACCAAAGTTAGGAGTAAATTGAATTCGATATGTTGCTAAAGGTATTTGCATCATGATAATTTTGGATTTTAGATTTTAGATTTTGGATTAAAATTTATCAGTTAGGACTTAGTTGACCTGGGACAGTTAACAGTTAATAGTTGACCTTCGACCTTTAACCTTTAACCTTTAACCTTTGACCTTTGACCTTTGACCTTTGACCTTTGACCTTTGACCTTTGACCTTTGACCTTTAATTACTGTAAACCACAACGCTATAAGGATTAATAATTAATATTGAGTTGCTATTCTCTTCGATTTTCTCTGGTAATTTTGACCCGATACCTCCCCAAGTTTCTTCACTCGAATCAAGTATTTTTTCCCAAATTCCACTCTTGTTATTTTCTGCAATTTTAACAGCTTCCGAACCAAAGTTAAGCCAGCACAGAATTCTACTGTCTTCATGGTGTCTGTGGATGCGGAGAACTTTTTCTGGTTTAAGTACCGTTACTTCTAATTGATTCCAATCTAAGTTCCTAAGTGCAGGAATGTCTCTTCGCATTTGCAATAGTTTTTGATGAAATAACCATAGTATCCGGTGTTCACCACTAGTACGCTTATCCCAATTTAATCGTGATTTTTTAAATGTTTCTTCTGATTGGGGATCTGGTGCTTCTTTTCCCCCAATTTCATGGAATGCTGCAAATTCCGCTTTTCTACCCTTTCTCACTGCTTCAATTAAATCGCGATCGCTATGACTAACAAAATACAAAAATGGTGCTGTTTCTCCATATTCTTCACCCATAAACAACATGGGAACGTATGGTGAAAGTAAAAGCGCTGCTGCTGTCAATTTCAAACCTTCAAAGGATATCAACTCAGGAAGTCTATCCCCTAACATTCTATTCCCAATCTGGTCGTGGTTTTGAGCGCAAACAATAAACTGACTCGGAACACAATCGCTGGGTTCTTCTCCATGATATCTATGACGGTGTTTGGAGTAATCCCAAGTATAAACAAAGCCTTGATGATAAGCTTTTGCTAACTGTTCTAAATCGCCAAAATCCTCGTAATAACCGTTATTTTCACCCGTTACTACCGTATGTAAAGCATGGTGAAAATCATCACTCCACTGAGCATCAATACCGTATCCACCAACCGCTTTTGAACGAATAATCCGGGGATCATTGAGGTCGCTTTCGGCAATTAAATACAGTTGACAACCCTTTTTTTCTTCTAACTCAGTTACAGCTTCCGCCATTTCTGCTAAAATATGCTTCGCACCAAAGTCGTAAATAGCATGGACGGCATCTAAGCGCAATCCATCTAAATGGTAATTTTCCAACCAATATAAAACATTTTGTACAAAGTAATGCCGTACCCCATCGCTGTAGGCATCATCAAAATTAACTGCACTACCCCAGGGAGTTCTGTATTTCTCAGTGAAGTATGTTCCGTAACCCCAAAGATAATTACCTTCCGGTCCGAGATGGTTGTAAACTACATCCAAAATGACTGCTATATTAATATCATGGCAAGCATCAACTAGTTTCTTTAAACCATCAACACCACCATAGGAATTTTGTACGGCGTATGGAAAAACACCATCATAACCCCAATTACGACTTCCTGGAAACTGAGCCACAGGCATAATTTCAATGGTATTTACTCCCAATTCCCGTAACTCCGATAACCGAGGAATCATCGATGCAAAAGTCCCTTCTTCAGTAAAAGTCCCTACGTGCAGTTCGTAGATCACCATCTGTTCCAAAGGAATTCCCTGCCACTTCCCATCATTCCACTTAAAGCTGTTATGGTCAACAACGGACGAAGCACCGTGAACACCTTGCGGTAAATAGTTCGCAGCAGGATCGGCTCTATCTGTTTCACCATCAATTTGATAATAATATAGAGTACCGGGTTTGATATCTGCAATCGAACCGTGCCAATAACCCCATTCATCTTTTTCCAGAGGTACAATTTTATCTTCGGGTTCAACTAAATGAACTGCAACCTCTCCTACTAGAGGTGCCCATAAAGTAAAGTTGCAACTATTATTTGAATATTGAGAACCGATATACATAACTGGTTTTTAATTGTTAGTGGTTAGTTGATAGTTGATAGTTGATAGTTGATAGTGGTTAGTTGATAGTTGTTAGTGGTTAGTTGTTAGTTGATAGTTGTTAGTGGTTAGTTGATAGTTGTTAGTTGATAGTTGTTAAAGACCTTAGACCTTAGACCTTTAACCTTTGACCTTTATTAACCTATTCATCATCATATTTTTGGCTTACTTGACCAAGCCTCTGAAGGATGATTATGGAACGCGCTTCTACATTAATTGGTTTATCTTCGATATAGCGTTTGCCGCGCTGCACAAATCTATGCTTAGTGGTGTCAATAATTGTTAACCATTCCCATTCCTGCAATTCAGAGGGAATCGAAAATTCCAACATTTCGTAATGAGCGTTAAATAAGATTAAGAAACTTTCATCAATGATCCGTTCTCCTCTTGGTCCTGGTGAACCGATTCCTTCACCGTTAAGGTAAATGCCAATAGCTTTAGCAAAACCGCTGTTCCATTGTTCTTCTGTCATTTTACGACCATCGGGGTTAAACCAAGAAATATCGGTTACTTCCCTACCGCGAATTGCTCTGCCTTGAAACCACTTACGTCTTTTAAATACTGGATGTCGGCGGCGAAAATCGATTAATTGACGAGTAAAATCTAGTAAATTCTCGTTTTCTTCTTGTAATTCCCAATCTAACCAGGAAATCTCATTATCCTGACAGTAAGGATTATTGTTTCCTCCTTGGGTTCTTCCCATTTCGTCTCCCATTAAAATCATGGGTACGCCTTGAGAAAGTAATAACGTAACTAGAAAGTTCCTTCGCTGTTTTTTACGCAGTTTCTCAATGGCTAAATCGTCGGTTTCCCCTTCAGCACCGCAATTCCAGGAACGATTGTGACTTTCTCCATCACGGTTATCTTCACCGTTAGCGATGTTATGTTTTTCGTTATAACTTACCAAATCGTTGAGCGTGAAACCATCATGTGCTGTAATAAAATTAATACTAGCGCTGGGGCTGCGTCCGTTCAGTTCGTAAAGGTCAGAACTACCTGTAAATCTATAACCAAATTCAGCTAAACGGCTATCTTCTCCACGCCAAAAATCTCGCACTGTATCCCGATATTTTCCATTCCATTCCGACCACAACAAAGGAAATTCACCTACTTGGTAGCCTCCTTCACCAACATCCCAAGGTTCTGCAATTAATTTCACATCAGCTAAAACCGGGTCTTGGTGGATAATATCGAAGAATGCCGCTAATTTATCTACTGCGTATAATTCCCTAGCTAAAGCCGATGCCAGGTCAAAACGAAAACCATCTATATGACATTCCAATACCCAGTACCGTAAACTGTCCATAATCAACTTGAGTACTTGGGGATGGCGGACATTAAGGGAATTACCACAACCAGTAAAGTCCATGTAATAGCGTAAATCCCCATCTACCAAACGGTAGTAAGAAGCATTATCAATACCGCGCAAAGAGATAGTCGGACCCAGGTTATTACCTTCACCAGTATGGTTGTAAACTACATCAAGAATCACTTCTATCCCAGCTCGATGCAAGCGCTTGACCATCTGCTTAAATTCTTTAAGCTGCTGTCCCAAACAACCACTTGCGCTGTAGCCGGAATAAGGAGCCAAATAACAAATTGAATCGTATCCCCAATAATTTCTCATTCCTTTATTAACTAGGTGTCCTGGATGAGATAAAAAATGATGAATGGGCATCAATTCCACCGCAGTAACACCTAAAGACTGGAGATGAGAAATTGCCGCAGGATGAGCGAGTCCGGCATAAGTTCCCCTTAGTTTTGCCGGAATTTCTTGATGCATTTTGGTAAAACCTTTTACATGAGTTTCGTAGATAATCGTTTCATGCCAAGGAATTTGTAGTAGTTGATCTCCTTCCCAATCAAAGCTTTTGTCTACAACTACCGATTTGGGAATTAAATGTGCATCATTAAGTTCTGAAAATCCTAAATCATCTTTGGGATCGTCCCAACGATATCCAAAAATTTCTTCGCCAAAACCAATATCTCCATCAATAGCATAAGCGTAAGGGTCAATTAGTAATTTATTTGGGTTGAACCGATGTCCTTCCTGGGGAGCAAACGGACCATGGACTCTAAACCCATAACGCTGCCCCGGACCAATGGAAGGTACGTAGCCGTGCCAAGTAAAATTACTAACTTCTCCTAAACTTAATCGAGTTTCTCGTCCTTCTTTGTCAAATAAACATAGCTCAACCGCTGTGGCGTTTTCTGAGAACAAAGCGAAATTAGTACCTTTGCCGTCCCAGTTTGCACCCAAAGGATAAGGTTTACCAGGCCATAGTGAGAGGTACATATATGCTCCTAATCAAAACAAATAATTTTGGAATATCAACAAATCTTAATAAGATATTAAGCCTTTTTCGATCATTTTAACCCTCTTTTAAGGAGGGGATGGGGAGAAAGGTCTGGATGTTAAAGGTCAACTAACTCCTCACTCCCCATTCCTCACTCTTATGCTGTTTCCAACAGTTCCAGAATACGATACATCGGCACTTCTATCCAATTTGGACGGTTTTTAAGTTCGTGTTCTAGTTCAATGATGACTTTTTCTAGTATGAATGCATCTAAGAGTAGCTGTAGTTCTGATGGCTCAGAAGGTAAAAATGGTGCATTTTTGGCTGTGGCTAGATAGGATTTCAAAAAGGCAATACTCGACCAGGTGTAGAAAAATTGCGCCCATTGCTCCATCAATGGTAAATCATCTGGAACAATCATGCCGCTTTCTTTCTCGTTGCGTAAACCTATGCGGCTGGAATAGTAGAATGATTCGATCATTCCGGCGACATCTCGTAAGGGCGATCGCTTCATGCGTCGTTCGCTCAAGGGACGGGTTTGGTCGCCTTCAAAGTCAATGATGATAAAGTCTTTACCTGTATACAGCACTTCATTAAGACATAAATTACCGTGGGTACGGGTTCGCATGGCGGTAATTTTTTGATTAAGTATTGATTTGAGTCGAGTTAATATCATTTCTCGATTGTTCAATACCAATTGCGCTACGGATTGAAGTTCGTTGGGTAGCTGTATCAAATCTTTTTTCAACCGCAGTAATACTTGTCCAGCTTGATTCCGCATATATTGGTAAATCGAGCGCTGGTAAAAGGAGGTAAATGACTCTGGGGCAAAGTTGGGGTCTTCTGTGTCGGATGCTAATGCTAAGTGCATTTCGGCGGTACGTTCCCCTAATAGTTGAGCATTTCCCAAATAAGAGCCGAACATTTCCTGGGCTAGGCTGGGAATTTCGTTTTCTAATGCTGCTGTTAATAATGAACTTGGTAAATCGATATCGGCGATCGCGTCGATTTGTCTTATTTGTACTTGCTCAAAAAAGTCTCGTAGGCTATCAAGGCTATAGGACCAACCATCTCTAATATCGGGAATAAATTTTCGCAAAATTCCCAAGGTCATGGTCTCAAAGTTTTTTCGGCTGTAATTTAAGCTACCGGCGACGGGCGCAAAGTTTTCCGCATTTGGTAGTCCTTTGGTTGCCGAACTGTGGGTGAGAAACTGACCTACTTCTAAATCGGGATTAATGCCTTCTCCTACTACTTTGCGGAATAATTTGCACATCAGGCGATCGCCATATACTACGCAGGTATTTTTATGTTCTCCCCGTAACATATGAGCTTCTAAGTGTATTCTCAGTGCGTAGTTAGAACCGGCACCAGCTAAGACAGTAAAATCTTTGCTAGCTTCGGCTTGAAGTTCGCCTGCCATGCCTTGATAAGTGTTTTTGTTGGCAATTGCTTCGAGGGGGAAGTTGAGAAAGTCTTTATCTGTTAAAGCATCAAATAACACTCCGATTTGTTTTTTGCTGCGTATTTCAATATTGGCTACAACTTCTTCGCGGTAAGAACTAAAGCGTTCGTGATTAATACCCTCTGGTTCGTAAGCTAAATGCAATACATAGGTTTCCGGGTCGCCTTCGGTATAGTCTAGCTGTACCAAAACAATTGCTGCTTCTAAAGAATGGAAGGAAAGGGGAATTGCCTCAATAATATGACTGGACTGAATGACGCGACTTTTCCCGTCAAACCAGCTACAGGCACACATATAATCTGGTAAAATTTCTTCTAATGCTGCCTTGGTTTCAGATTTGGTAAAAATATTCTGCCAATTATCGCTAACAACTAAAGTGGGTATTTGATTTTGAGGTCTTACCGGACAGGTAAGATTTGTTTGAACTTGCAGAGTAAACCAGTAAAACGCATGGGGCGCTAAACTCATGAAGTAGGGTGTATCGTCAATTGGTGGAAATGTGGTACGTCCGAAGATTTCCACCGGAACCATGCTGTTAAATGCCGATAAATCCAACTCTACTGCTTGTACGAAGCGGGACAAATTAGTCACAACCAGAATATGTTCGCCGTTATAGGTACGAGTAAACGCCAAAACCTTGCGATTTTCTGGATAAAGTAACTCAAAAGTACCTCTACCAAAAGCTTGAAAACGTCCGCGAGTTGCAATTAAACGTTTTGTCCACCACCAGAGGGAATTGCGGTTTTCTCGCTGGGCTTCCACGTTAACCGCTTCAAATGGTATTCCGGGTCAATGATCACCGGAGCGTATAATTTATGGGGATTACAACGACTAAAACCACCATTGCGATCGGCACTCCACTGCATCGGAGTCCGCACCCCATTGCGATCGCCTAAATAAATATTGTCTCCCATGCCGATTTCATCACCGTAATACAGCACTGGGGTTCCGGGCAAAGACATCAGTAAAGCATTCATCACCTCGGTGCGGCGGCGATTATTCTCCATCAACGGAGCCAAACGGCGGCGAATACCCAAATTCAACCTTGCTTGTTGATCTTGTGCGTACACACGGTACATATAATCACGGTCTTCGTCGCTGACCATTTCCAAAGTCAATTCATCGTGATTCCGCAAAAATAACGCCCATTGACAGTTATCGGGAATCGGTGGGGTTTGCTGCAAAATATCGATAATCGGGAAGCTATCTTCCATTTGCAGTGCCATAAACAAACGCGGCATCAGGGGGAAATGAAAATTCATCTGACATTCATCACCACTGCCGTAATACTCTACAGCATCTTCGGGCCACTGGTTTGCTTCAGCAAGCAACATCCGATTGGGATACTTATCGTCGATATGTTGGCGTAATTTCTTCAAAAAAACGTGGGTTTCCGGCAGGTTTTCGCAGTTACTACCTTCCCGCTCGTATAAATAGGGTACAGCATCCAATCGCATTGCATCTACACCCATATCCAACCAGAAATCCACCACATCAAACAGCGCTTTTTGCATTTCTAGACTTTCAAAATTCAAGTCCGGCTGATGTGAGTAAAATCTATGCCAATAATAAGCTTTGGCAACGGGGTCCCAAGTCCAGTTAGAAGTTTCAAAATCCTTGAAGATAATTCTTGCTTCTTCATACTTCTGAGGAGTATCGCTCCAAACATAAAAATCTCGTTCCGGGCTGCCTGGTGCTGCTTTACGCGCCCGCTGAAACCATGGATGTTGGTCGGAGGTATGGTTAACAATCAACTCAATGATTACCCTAATACCTCTTTGATGGGCAGCACTTAAGCAAGCCTTGAAATCATCGAGATTACCGTAAATGGGGTTAACACTGGTATAATCCGCAATGTCGTAGCCATCGTCTCGCAACGGAGAAGGGAAAAAAGGCAGTACCCAAATTGCCGTTACTCCCAAGTCTTGTAGATAATCTAACTTTTCAGTTAGCCCCCGAAAATCACCTATCCCATCGCCATCGCTGTCAGCAAAAGCACGTACCGGCACTTCATAGATGACTGCATCTTTAAACCAAAGTGGGTCATCTTTCAATAATGGATTTTGCATATTTTTTACTGCTTTATTTTCCATAAGATATCTTACTAATATAAGAAGCTAGCTTCATCGTTAATTCTTGAATAGTTTTTGATTGTTGCAAATTATTGGGGTCAAATTATGAGTTTTCAAAGAGCAAGTGGAGTTCTATTGCATCCTACCAGTTTGCCGGGTAAATTTGGGATTGGGGATTTAGGAGAATCAGCTTATAAGTTTGTCGATTTTCTCGCTGCGAGCGGTCAAAAATTATGGCAGATTCTACCTTTAGGACCAACGGGTTACGAACATTCTCCTTATACAATGAATTTTAGCGCTTTCGCTGGAAATCCTTTAATGATTTCTCTAGAGCATTTACAAGAAGAAGGTTTACTAACCCCAGAAGAATTAATTCCTCAAGAAGAAGTCACGGATAATCCCCACAGAGTTGACTTTGATGCGGTAATTTCTCGTAAAAGCAAAATTCTGTATGCAGCTTATCAACGCTTCCAAGAATCTTTGTTAAAAACAACCAATCCTGAATTTGAAAAGTTTTGCCAGGAACAAGCAACTTGGTTAGATGATTATGTATTGTTTATGGCATTATTAGAAGCTAACAATTATCAAGCTTGGAATTTTTGGGATAAGGCTTTAGCTCGTCGCCAACAAGATGCATTAAATCAAAAAGCAGATGAATTAAAAGATGCTGTCTCGTACCATAAATTTCTACAATTTAAATTCTTCCAACAATGGAAAAAATCCGCGATTATGCAAACAATAAGGACATCAAAATAGTTGGCGATATTTCAATTTATGTTTGTCATAATAGTGCCGATGTTTGGGCAAATCCAGAAATATTTCAGCTAGATTCCCAAACTTTATCACCTGCCTATATCGCCGGAGTCCCACCAGATTACTTTAGCGCTACCGGACAACTTTGGGGTAATCCCGTTTACGATTGGGATAAATTAGAACAAACCAACTTTGCTTGGTGGATAGAACGTTTTCGGGCAACATTACAATATGTCGATATCGTTCGTATCGATCATTTCCGGGGATTTGAAGCTTATTGGCGAGTACCCGCAGGTGAAGAAACCGCTATCAATGGTGAATGGATCAAAGGACCTGATGCAAAATTCTTTGAAACTTTGGGTTCTACTTTAGGTAGTTTACCTGTAATGGCGGAAGATTTAGGAATTATTACTCCGGAAGTAGAACAGCTACGCGATCAATTTGATTTCCCCGGAATGCGTATCTTACAATTTGCCTTTGGTGGTGAAGCCGACAACCCCTACTTACCCCACAACTACATCCAAAACTGCGTCGTTTATCCCGGTACCCACGACAATGACACCACTATTGGATGGTGGAATCAAGTTGGAGAACAAGAAAAGCACCACGTCGCCAAATATCTCGGTTATTCCTCACCTGAAGAAATCAAAGAAATTAACTGGGAATTTATCCGTATGGCATTATCTTCAGTAGCAGATTTGGCAATTCTTTCAGTGCAAGACTTATTAGATTTAGACAGCAGTGGTAGAATGAATGACCCCAGCGTTAACGCCGGAAACTGGCGCTGGCGATATGAAAGTACCGATCAGCTTACCTCCGAATTGAGTCAGCGGTTGTTAGAAATAACTCAGCTTTATAACCGATAAGGAAAGGTTAGAGGTTAGAGGTCAAAGGTTAGAGGTTAAAGGTTAAAGGTTAAAGGTTAAAGGTTAAAGGTTAAAGGTTAGAGGTCAAAGGTCAAAAATACTGAATAATCACAGAAGTCGGGTTTTTATGAGTGTGAAAGTGGTGTTACCGATATTTATTCTAAAAACCCGACTTCTTACCTCACGAAAAATGAAGATTTGACAATTTGCCATCAAACTCACATGGAGTTATTTCTCACACAGGCAAGATGTAATGTTTCCCATACCTCTAACCTTTGACCTCTAACCTCTAACCTTTAACCTTTGACCTCTAACCTCTAACCTTTGACCTTTAACCTCTAACCTTTGACCTTTCTATCGACTGATTATAAGCAAATAAAATTAGGTCGCAAGCAGGAAGAAAATCTATAGACCAATTATTTATATTTAATTCTATCAAATGTAAATCAATTGGAAATAACTACTATGGCATTATACAAACTTGCAGATTTCGACCCCAATTATAAAGAAGTTTTTGGTGGTGAAGATATTAAAGAAATGTCTCTTTACACTCAAGGTGGAGAGAAAATAGGTTCTGTTTCTGATGCTTTAGTAGACCACGATGGTCGTTTTCGCTATTTGGTTATTAGTACTGGAGCAATGTTTTTCGGTAAGAAAATTTTGTTACCAATCGGTTTGTCACGTCTTGATTACAATCAAAAACGTGTTTATGTAGATGGACTCAGTAAAGAACAGGTAGAAAATTTACCTGAGTACCAAGATAGTATGACCGTTGATTACGATTATGAAGAGAGAGTACGCGGTGCTTATCGTTCTCCACAGAATCAGAATGTAGCTTATAATAAAGATTCTTATAACTATCAAAATGATTCTTCTTTGTATGATTTAAATGACCAAAATCATTCTAATATTAAACTTTATGAAGAGCGTTTAGTTACTAGCAAGAGCCGGATTAAAACTGGTGAAGTAAGTGTTGGTAAACATATTGAAACCGAAACCGCTAGAGTTTCAGTACCAGTTGAAAAAGAGCGAGTTGTGATTGAACGAGTTACACCAACTGAACAAGCAACTATAGTAGATCCCGATCAAGTTAATTTTACTGAAGGTGAAGTGGCACGAGTTGAACTCTACGAAGAACAAGCTGATATTCATAAAGAAGCATACGTGCGTGAAGAAGTTAGAGTTAAGAAAATTGTTGAACAAGATACTGTTGAAGCCAAAGAAACAGTTCGTAGAGAAGAGTTAGATATCGATACTCAAGGGGATTTACGTGTAAATGAATCTAATTCTCTTAGAAACGACCGCGTTTAAAAATTAATAGTTAAAAATTCGGAATTTAGGATAATAACTCATAATCAAAAAACCTTCTAAGGATAGAAACTAATCTCTATCTTTAGAGGGTTTTCTTAGGTAATTTTTTTTAACCTCATCAACAGTGATGTCAAAAAATAGATAGAAAGTAATATACTACTTACGATTGTTCGTTATAAACTTTAAGTCCATCGCGAGGAAGATGGATATCAAAATATTTTTTTCTATTGTTATTAGTAACAAAGAAAAACAATATGGAGACTAAAATTATATGGCTCTTTACAAAATTGCAGATTTTGACCCAGATTATCGCGATACTTTCCAAGGTCAAGACATCAAGGGTATGAGCGTTTACGCTGAGGGAACTGATGATAAAGTTGGTAGTGTTAGCGATATCTTAGTTGATGAAGAAGGTCGTTTTCGTTATTTGGTAGTTGATTTGGGTTTCTGGATTTTTGGTAAAAAAGTATTAATGCCGGTTGGACGCACTCGTATCGATTACAATGCTAGTCGCATCCATGCTCTTGGTATGACTAGAGAACAAGCTGAAAATTTACCCGAATACGATGAAAATCAAGTAGTAGATTACGACTACGAAGAAAATGTACGCGGTGTATATCGTACCCAACCTTTAGAAGCATCTGCACCTCTTGAAGCATCTGCTCCCCTCGATGCTCCTCGATACGATGCTACTCGTACCTACAACCGCGATACTTATAAGTACCATGAAGAACCTGCTCTGTACAACATGAATGATACAGACCATCAGAATATCAAACTTTATGAAGAGCGTCTAATTGCTAACAAACAGCGTCGTAAAGCTGGAGAAGTTGCAATCGGTAAGCACGTTGAAACTGAAACGGCGCGAGTTTCTGTACCTGTTGAAAAAGAGCGTGTAGTTGTTGAGCGAGTAACTCCAGATGATGCAGGTAGAGCAGTTGCTCCCGGTGAAGCAACCTTTAATGAAGGTGAAGTCGCTCACATGGATATTTACGAAGAAAATGCTGATGTCCGTAAGGAAGCATTCGTTCGTGAAGAAGTTAGAGTTAAAAAAGAAGTAGAGCGCGATAATGTAGAAGCTCAAGAAACAATTCGTCGTGAAGAATTAGATATTGATTCTGGTAATTTACCTACTGACAGACGTTAATATCTAATGCTTAAATTAGTCAATTAGTTGTTAGTTATTAGCTGTTAGCTAGTAACTAATAGCTAATTTTTGATTTCGGTGAACAATGTTGAATAAATAGTGTTTTTTTATGGGAAATTAGATTTAAAAAAAAATTACTAATGAGTAATATTACATATCAAAAAGATGAATAGTCAAACAACCAATAATAGTAATAATACTTCTAAACAAACTCGAAAAAAATCTCAAAAAGTAATTCCTTTACTTCAAAAACTAAGAAGTCAAGTCCAAAGTTTTGATATTGTTGATATAAAAGGTCGATTAATCGGCAAAGTTAAAGATTTAATGGTTGATGGGAATCGTCAACTTAACTTTGTAATAGCAAAAATATCTCAAACTAATGAGATTAATAATTTTTGGTTATTAATGGTAAATTAGTCGATAAAATTGAGCCGAAGATTCGACGTGTTTTTACACATATTAATGAATCGCAATTAACACAGTTACCTGAATATGTAGAAAAGGAAAATCAAGTAAGTAATATGACAGATAATCTAAATTCTCAGCAACCTATTGACAATAAACCAGATTCAGAAATCAATGATTTGACAAAATCAGAATTTACCGAAGAAATGGAAGAAGATATAATTCGTTTATTGGGAGAACGTTTAGTTGTCGAACGTAAGAAAAATAAAATTGGTGAAGTTATTATCCGTAAACAAGTAGAAACCCGGATGATACAAATTCCTGTCCGACGTGAAAAACTAATTATAGAAAAACCCGGTATTGAACCCCAACAACTTGCAGAAATAGATTTAGGTGAAGAAGAAATTTCCCACGACGAGTTGACAAATTCGGGAGTAAATTTAGTCGATAGCGACTTTGAAAGTGGTTTAACCGTAACTGGAGAATTTGACTCACCTAAAATCGCTTCTTTAATTCTTAACGCTATCCAATTAGAGAAAAATCACGGATGCAAAAAGGTACGAGTTTCTATTCTTGTAGAAGATGAGGAAAAACAGCAGAAATATCAAGAATGGTTTGACCGTACTTCTAAATCATAAAAAAGTATACATATCCTAATAGTAATCTAAAGACGTTGCACTGCAATGTTTTTTATTTAATTGGGTGCAATACATTTACCTCACCCCGCCCTCTTAACCCCTCTCCTTCATAAGGAGAGGGGAAGGGGGTGAGGTTTTAGTGTATTGCACTCAACTGAAATTTGCTATATCAAGTTCGACTAATTAGGGCTTGCTATGCAAGTATTTTTTGTAACACCTCGTCCCAGAAGTCGGGTTTTTGGCAAGATTATCCTGTGTAATCAAGACTTATCTAAAAAACCCGACTTCTCACCACTTTACTAGTATTTAAAACTGTATATTTTGTAACTAAAATCTCTGTGTTGTCGGGGATCGCAAATATTTCTCAACCACTATTAAACAAAACTTATTTAAAAAAATATTATTTATATATACTTTATGTAAAATAGTATTAAGAAATACTTATTAAAGATTGTTGCACAACCTTGATTTAATTGGTAAAGTGTGATGCATGACGACGATAATTTAAATTCGTGTCGGGGGGATATGCAACGTATTGGCGATATCTGCAACTGCGGATTACAAGAAATGTTGATTAGGGAACCATTAGAGAGAGAAATCTAATCAAAGAACGCAAATATCTTAATTTGGCTAGAAAAATTCACCACAAACAGCTTCTATTGCAGTAAATAGATTTCAATTGCATTAGCTTTTTGTCGATATCTATATAAATCCCTAGTGTAAATTCACATTAAATATATCGACAAAGTAATACTTGAACAATGGAGGAGAAAAATGAATATTCAAGGATATACAGCTTTAATTACTGGAGCTTCCCGTGGTATCGGACGTGCGATCGCGCTACAATTAGCTCAACAAAAAGTCAAAAGATTGATATTGGTTGCTCGCGATCGCAATAAATTAGCAGAAGTTGCGAAACTTGTGGAAGCGATGGGTGTCGAAGCGGTAATTATGCCGTTGGATTTAACAAAGCCAGTATTTGTAAACGTTGCAGTTGCTCAACTTTGGCAAAGTTATGGCCCGATAGATATATTGGTGAATTGTGCTGGTGTGGCTCACCAAAACTCATTTTTGCAAACGAAATTGCCTCAAGTACAAGAAGAATTATCTTTGAATTTGTTGGGAACATACACCATGACTCATATGGTGGCTCGACGGATGGTAAAGCGAAACCAAGGAACAATTGTGAATGTATCGAGTTTAATGGGGAAAGTTGCAGCCCCAACAATGGCAACTTATTCCGCGACTAAGTTTGCAATATTAGGATTTACTGAAGCCTTGCGTCGGGAACTTGCACCGTGCAACATCAAAGTAGTTTCCCTATTGCCAACATTAACAGATACCGATATGGTGCGAGACTTGCAACTATATCGCGGAGTGATCCCAATGACACCGGAAAAAGTCGCACAAGCATTTGTTAAAGGATTACAAAGAGACTCATCAGAAATCTTAGTAGGTTGGCAAAGTCATCTAGCGATTTGGTGTCAGCGTCTAGCACCTTGGCTGTTAGAAATAGTGTTAAAACTTGCATCACCTCAAACTAAAGCTCCGAGGATACAACGGTATTATCAGAGGTTGGTTAGTATTTGGTAGATTAGCAAAAAATACAAAATAAATAGTGTAGAGACGGAATGTATTACAGGCTGTCTCTACATTTTTGCGTAATTTTTTTTCTAATTGTATTTTAATACGAAAATTTTAGTCAGTAATTATTCATAATGTAAAATATATCTTTTTCAATACTCGGTTATTGATTTGAAATTACTATGCTTACAAAAATATCACTAGCAGACGAAACCCCTCAACAAAATTTAATCTCAAAGGCGATCGCAAATGATTTACAAGCAAAAATTTTTGGGATTACACCGGAAAATGTCACAGAGATTATACACGAACGCTGGCGTTTACTCAAGTCTATTTATCCTGCTTTTAAAGAGTTGTGTGAAAGTAGTTTGCAGATACAACCTGAAGCAATATTGCCGACATTATGGGATTTGTGGCTTCCTTTAGCAATGCAAATTGCATCCAGACATCAAGAAATTCAACGTCCTTTTCTACAGGGAATTTTAGGAGGACAAGGAACAGGAAAGACTACAACTTGTAAAGTTCTCAACTTGATTCTGTCACATTTAGGATACCGTGCTTTGAGTTTGTCTTTGGATGACTTATACAAAACTTATCAAGCACGTTTAATTTTACAACAACAAGACCCCCGTTTGATTTGGCGGGGACCTCCGGGAACTCATGATGTTGATTTGGGGATAAATCTTTTAGATAATATTCTGCAACGTCAAAATATTGTAAGGGTTCCTCGCTTCGACAAATCGCTACATTCTGGAAATGGCGATCGCGCTTTTTTTGAAACGGTAGAAAATATTGATATTGTATTATTTGAAGGTTGGTTTGTGGGAGTAAAGCCAATTAATTCAGCAGTGTTTAATAATCCACCGCTACCGATTATCACTGTAGCAGACAAAGCATTTGCAAGAGATATGAATGATAAACTTCACGATTACCTAGCTTTGTGGCAACGTTTGGATAGTTTAATTGTGTTATATCCGAAAGATTACCGTTTGTCTTTAGAATGGCGCAAACAAGCAGAATATCAAATGAAAGCTAGCGGTAAACCAGGAATGACTGACTTACAAATTGAAGAATTTGTTCATTACTTTTGGAAAGCATTGCACCCAGAATTATTTATTAAACCATTACTAGAATGTCCATCAGTTGATTTAATAATTGAAATTAATCCCAATCATAGTTTTGGGATAGTTGATAGTTGATAGTTGATAGTAACCCCTTCCCGCGCTAACATTGGCTTTCTCTCTTTATCTCGTTCCTCTGTGTTCTCTGCGTTCTCTGTGTTTTTTTTCGGTAATTGACATGAACAACTAACCACTATCCACTAACAATTTCTTTAACTAAATCATTAAAAGGTTGCCAATTATCTTCTTGAGAAATTGATTCCCAAACTGATTCAATTATAGGTCTTAATATTACGGTTTGCGGATTACATTTTTTTAAAATTTGAGCAATATTATCCATTTCATCGGTTGCAATACTATTCAAAATGCGGTGATAAATTCCTGCCCAATTAACGAATAATTCTGAAGCACCTAAAGATTGCTTTATCTCAGAACCTTCTAAAATATAGTTTGCATCATCTTGCCATTTATGAGAAAAATTTGCGGCAATATCAGCAAAAAAGTGATGATAACTAATAGGGTAATGCTTGAGAAAATCAATTGTTGCTTTTAACAGTTCATCAGTATCAGACTTTGGTAATTCTTGTTCAAATCCTAGTTTTTTCAACATTAATAAACGGTAATTACCCAAAAAATGTTTACCAAACGTTATCAAACCATTATCCATATCAGATTTATCAATTACAGCCTTTAATGGTTCTTGAAGCATTTCTAAATTCCACATACAAATATCTGGCTGGTGGATGTAAGAATAACGGCTATAATAATCAAAATATGCTGCCGTAAAATGCGGGTCGTAAGTAGGAATAAATGCATAGGGTCCGTAATCAAAACTTTCCCCAGTAATCGACATATTATCGGTATTTAACACTGCATGACAAAAACCAGCAGCCATCCATTGTGCAGCTAATTTCGCGACTCTTTCAACTAATTCCGCATAAAATAAAGCATATTTTTCTGCTTCGCTAACTAAATGGGGATAGTAATATTCGATTACATGATCTAAAAGTTGTTTCGTTAAATCTGGACGTTTTAAATAGTTTAAACGTTCAAAAGTACCAAAACGAATATGGGAACGATTCATCCTTACCATAACTGACGAACGAGTGGGGGAAGGTTCATCACCGCGCCACAATTGCATTCCCGTTTCAATTAAACTCAGACAGCGAGAGGTGCGTACACCCATCCGATGGAGCATTTCCCCCGCTAATACCTCCCTTATCCCCCCCTTGAGAGTCAGCATTCCATCACCACCACGGGAATAAGGTGTTCTACCGGAACCTTTCGTGCCAAAATCATAAAGTTCGCTATCGCAACCCCGTACTTGTCCGTAAAGAAAGCCTCTACCATCACCCAATCTTGGATTATATTCACCGAATTGATAGCCATGGTAACGCATTGCTAGCAGGGGTTTACGCTGTTCAAATTTACCAAAGGCTTGAATAAAATCTTCGTCAGTCACCGTTGTGGGGTTTAATCCCAACAGTGGAAGCAGTGTATCATTACGAAAGCGGAGTTTGTGAAGCGGGAATTCCTCCGCCATGACTTCATCAAAGTAATCCGAACCTAAAGATTCAAATGCCGGTTCGTAATTGAGATTGAGTAAGGGATTAGTAGTTTCAGCCGTTTGCATTACCATTACGGGTAAGTTTGCCATACTCTTAATAGTACATCTGAGAGGGGAAAAGTTGAAAGTGAAGAGTTAGGATTTATTACTTATCTCTCTTCATCTCTTCATCTCTTTTCTCGGCGCTCTCCGCGCTCTCTGCGGTTTTTTTTCAAAAATCTTCTACCGGGAAAAAAGTAATGCATTTAAATAAATATGACAAATATAAATAAAAAGACGTAGCAATGCTACGTCTATACATTAGTGATTTGTGATGTAATTTAGATTTTGAATTATTCACCAACAATCGCATTAATTCTCTGACGAGATGTTTTAACTATTGATTGAATACGAGTTTTTTGTTGTGGTGTTAATTTCATCGATTGAATTATTTTTGTTCTTCCTTCTTTCGTTTTTAACGATTGCATAACTTGACTGCGTTGCGCTTTAGTAAACACATTACCAATTTGTGTAAATGCTTCGTCGCGAATCGCGTCTACTTGTTTGCGCTGTTGCGGAGTCAGTCTTTTATAAACACGTGGTACTGCATAGCCAGTTGCTTGTATTGTCAGTGGGATTAAAATATATCTAGGTATTAATGCTTCGGCTTTTTTGGCGGAAATTCCAGTTAAAAACACACTGAGAAGTGCAGCACTCAAAAATACGGACAGACGCTTTGTTGATTTACTAAACATTGAGAGAAACCCCTTAATTAATTTTTAATTTTAGATTTTAGATTTTGGATTTTGAATTATCTCCTACGTACACGCTATGCTAATCGATTTTGAATTTATGATGCTCTATTTGGCAAATTTTTCTGACTTTAGTCTCAACTTTTAAGCTTCCCATTTAGGATTAATCAAACTTGTTAAAATATGGTCTTGCCACTCACCATTAATTAGTAAATAGTCTCTAGCATAACCTTCTACCAAAAATCCTAACCTTTTGAGCAAATTACCGCTACTTTGATTGTGAGGCATATAATTTGCCATAATCCGGTGCATTTTTAACTCATTAAATACATAATCAATACTGGCTTGTAGGGCTTCTGTCATGTAACCTTTACCTTGTTCTTTTTCCGCCAAACTGTAACCTACAGTACAAAATTGTGCGATACTCCTGATAAAAGTTCCGAAATTAATAGTTCCAATTATTGTAGACTCAGTTTGAGAAAAAATCAGCAGTCTTAATGACTGTCCTTGGACAAATTCGCTGATTCCTCTTTCTACTTCACTATTCCAATATGCTTCTGTAAAAAAACATTCTGGCCATATAGCATAAAAAGGAGTCAGATAAGCTTGATTGTCAGTATAATATTTGATAATTAATGCTACATCTTCCTGATTAGCCAGTCGTAAAAATAAGCGTTTGGTAAGGATATATGGCTGTTGCAATTCCATTGATTTTCAGAACTTATTATCAAAAAACAATAATATCTGTGAAAAAACCAGCATGATTAAGAACAGATTTGAAATTGTTCTATTTTTCTCATTCTTGCTGCAACTGGGTCAAAATTTTTGTCAAATAAAGTGTAATTGTTGTAACAAGAATTAGTTAGATTAGCATTGTTTAATTTAGCTCTACGTAAATCGGCACCACGCAAATCCGCATTCTTGAAATTAACACCTTGCAAATTGTTGAATCGGAAATTTATTCCTTGTAGATTAACTCCAGATAAGTTTACACCCATTAACAAAGATATTTGTTTTTCTGCGGAAATTTGTAGTAATTTAGTATCTTGTAAAAACATGATTACAAAACCCTTGCGTATCGGGTCAAGTTCCTCTAAAGTTGCTTGAGTAATTGCCCGAAAAGTAACCGCTTTTTTTCTAATTGATTGCGGATTTTCTTGTAAAATTGTCGCTGTCATCGTTTTCAGATAATCTGACAGCACTTGTTGACGATATACATTAGTAGTTATCGCTACATTCCCATATCTTGGAGTGAATTGAGATACAGATCGATCAAATCCGTGTAGGAAAATACCAATCGTCAGAACCAAAAAGATAACACAACTTGTTACCAATAAAATTAAAGATTTATCAGCTTTTTTGGGAACTTCCACCAAATTAAAAGTTGACTTCAAATTTTTTACCTTGCGGAAAAAATAACCACCCAACTGAGTAGATTTCCTTGTACTATAGACTTCATTTAATTTGATAATTTGTTGAGATTGTGTATTCATAGTTAGTTTTGCTAAAATAAAATGTAGCTCAGTTGACTTTTATCTCAGAGTAATTGCTTACCCTAAATAATGTACCAGAGGATTTTCAGAAAAAAAGTAGGTTGAATTATCAAAATAGATGAGAAAATTGCAAAGAAAATAAATATTAATATACGTTAATATCCGATTTGTTGCAGTAAGTGATAATAGTGATAATTAATAATTGTTGATTAATAATTGTAAAAAGGATTATTTGCTCTGTGGGAATACGCTACGATTGGCAAGAAGCAGAAATACGCGCAATATATGACACGCCAATGCTAGAGTTGATTTATCAAGCCGCTAGCATACATCGAGAATTCCACGATTCCAGAAAGATACAGGTTTGTAAACTAGTATCGATAAAAACCGGCGCTTGTCCTGAAGATTGTAGTTACTGCGCTCAATCTTCCCGATACAAAACAGAAGTAAAACCACAATCGCTATTAGATAAGCAAACAGTAGTTGATATCGCCAAGCAAGCTAAACAAAGCGGTGTCAGTCGGGTTTGTATGGGTGCTGCTTGGAGGGAAGTACGGGATAATTCTCAATTCGAGCAAGTTCTAGAGATGGTAAAAGAAGTTACAGCATTAGATTTAGAAGTATGCTGCACTTTAGGAATGCTCAATCAATCACAAGCAAAGCGTTTAGAAGATGCGGGACTTTACGCTTATAATCACAACCTCGATACTTCCCAAGATTATTACAGTACCATTATTACCACCAGAACTTATGGCGATCGCCTGAATACGATCAACAATGTTCGTCAAACAAATGTTACCGTATGTTCCGGCGGTATACTGGGTTTAGGTGAAAGCGTTGATGATAGAGTTTCCATGTTATGCACTTTATCCAACCTGCAACCCCATCCAGAATCCGTACCCATCAACATCCTTTCTCAAGTCGAAGGTACACCGTTAGAAAATCAGCCCGATGTACCCATCTGGGAAGTAATACGAATGATAGCCACAGCCCGTATTATCATGCCCAAATCCGACGTTCGTTTGAGTGCGGGAAGATCGAGACTTTCTCAAATAGAACAAGCAATGTGCTTTATGGCAGGTGCAAACTCCATATTTTCCAGCGATGACGGACATATGTTAACCGTTACCACACCTTGTCCCGGATACGATAGTGATCAGGAAATGTTGAGTTTATTGGGCTTGGAAATGCGAGAAAGCAGGGCAAATAAAGGTTAGAGGTTAAAGGTTAGAGGTTAAAGGTTAGAGGTTAAAGGTTAGAGGTTAGAGGTTAGAGGTTAGAGGTTAGAGGTTAGAGGTTAAAGGTTAAAGGTTAAAGGTTAAATACCAATTACCGATTACCGATTACCCATTCCCAATACTCTATGATAAATGCTTCAATATATCTAATGAACAATTGTGGAGAAAAGTAAATGCTTGCTGTAATTTCATATATTGGGTTTTTAGTCTTGTTTACTGGCATCGCTGCTGGTTTACTCTTCGGCTTACGTGCCGTTAAATTACTTTAATTTAAGGTTGGGACAACCTCTAGAACATAGGATTTGAAAATTTTGATTGGGAGCTAGCTAGTCTCCCCATCTCCCCACATCCCCAAATTAAGATACAATATATACTCCATAAGAGCTTTTATGGGGTAAAGCAATGTCTTCTACAATTAGTGTAAATCTACCGCTGTCGTCTTACGAAATTGCGATCGCACCGGGAAGTTTGGATAACCTCGGCGATTATATGAATCGTTTGCAGTTGGGGAAAAAGGTGTTATTAGTTTCTAACCCGACGGTTTTTAAACACTATGGGGAAAGAGTTTTAAATTCTCTTAAAGCTTCTGAATTTAATGTTTGTAACTGCATTTTGCCCGACGGCGAACAGTATAAAAATTTGGATTCGATACAAAAAATATACGACACGGCTCTGGAAAATCGCGTAGAACGTTCTTCCACAATGGTAGCTTTAGGAGGTGGCGTAATTGGGGATATGACGGGTTTTGCTGCGGCTACTTGGCTGCGAGGAATTAAGTTTGTACAGGTGCCGACTTCACTTTTAGCAATGGTGGATGCTTCGGTGGGTGGTAAAACTGGCGTTAACCATCCCCAGGGAAAAAACTTGATTGGTGCTTTTCATCAACCGCGCTTAGTATTAATTGATCCAGAAGTGCTGAAAACTCTGCCACAAAGAGAATTACGTGCCGGAATGGCAGAAGTAATTAAATATGGAGTGATTTGGGATGCCGATTTATTCGTAGAAATGGAAAATTGCGATCGCCTCGATCAAATGCAATATTTAATCAGTGCTGTTTCTGGTGGAGAGAAGTCATTAATAAATTACATATTAACGCGCTCTTGTCAAGCAAAAGCTGATGTAGTTAGTAAAGATGAGAAAGAAGCCGGATTACGAGCAATTCTCAATTATGGACACACTATTGCTCATGCTGTGGAAAGTTTGACAGGTTATAGTGTAGTTAATCACGGTGAAGCAGTTGCGATCGGTATGGTAGCAGCAGGAGAGATTGCTGCGAAACTAGGAATGTGGCAGTCTTCGGAAGTGCAAAGACAAAATATCTTGATTGAAAAAGCGGGTTTACCAACAAAATTACCAGCAGGGTTGAATATTGCAGAGATAATTGAGTCGTTGCAATTGGATAAGAAAGTCAAAGCAGGTAAAGTCAGGTTTATATTACCAACGCAGATTGGTGCGGCGACAATCACTGATGAAGTACCATCAGAGGTGATTTGTGAGGTGTTGCAGGAAATGAGTAATTCACCACATTAATTATCATGGTTTGTAGTTGGGATGCGCGCCCTTAATTTACAGCGATAAAAGCTGCTACTAACCCATCAGAATTAATCACATAACTAGTAAATGTATTTACAAATAACAAACTAACTTTTAATAACATCTACCGGATAAGCATCAAATTTTTTGTCCCGCGAAATAATTTTCATCTTTTCACAAACTGCCTGAGCAATTATAATCCTGTCAAAAGGATCGTGATGATGCAATGGTAATTTTTCTATATAAACAGCGTGAGAAATATTAATAGGTAAGGAATGAAAGTCTTTTTGCTCAATTTGTGTTTCTAAATCATCGGGAGCAGTCAATTTGCCAATTTGTTTTTTAATTGCTATTTCCCAAGCAGAAGCAGCGCTAACAAAGATAATATTATCTGGATTTGTTATCACTTTTATAGCTTTTTCAGAAAGAGTTTTATCGTTAGCTAACCACCATATCAAAGTATGAGTATCGAGAAGGAATTTCAAACTGATTCCTCCCCAGTAAAACCCGCAAGGATTTCAGGAGGCAATTCATCATCAAAATCATCAGACATCGTGACTTTACCTTCCCATCCTCCAGGAATTCTCAGCTCTTTCTTTTTTTGATAGGGAATCATTCTGATTGCAGGTTTTCCTGCTTTGGCAATAATTACCTCTTCCCCTGCTAAAACTGCTTCGATTAGTTTAGAAAGATTAGTCTTAGCTTCGTGGATATTAGTTATTTTCATTTTTTGCTTAGCTAAACTTAGTTTATTTTAACTGATGATTTCGATAAAAACTCATAAGTACTTGTGCCTTTAACATTTTGTTGGGGGGCAACAGGCAGTAAATCAAACCTCCTAACTTTTTTGCCACCGCGTAAAAACATATACTACAAAAAATACTTCTACGGACATAGGGCATTAGTAAAAAATAATTCTTATACTCAAAAACAGTGAGAACATTTTGTACTCAGTGCATGATAAGGGTTTGAGATTAATATAAGATAAATAAATACGTAAAAATCCGTAAAATCGATATGAAAAAAAGAATGATTAAACGTCCTCAAGTTATTTATTCATAAGGAATTCCGGAAATTGAAGGTATTGTCCGAAAACCTAAATAATGGAGTGACTAAGTAACCATCTCATGACTAACTACATGATTGGAAAGGTACTGCAAGAGCGTTACCAAATTGTTCAAAGCTTAGGTGCAGGTGTATTTGGGCAAACATATATCTCAGTGGATATCGAACATCCACACAATCCCAAGCGTGTTGTTAAGCAACTCAAGGTTACAAGTTCGCAACCTAGTTACTTACAAGATTTGAGATTGCGTTTTTTGACTGAGACTCGTACTCTCAAGCATTTGGGCAATCACAAGCAAATTCCTCAGTTAATTTCTTGTTTTGAAGAAAACGAACGTTTTTATTTAGTACAAGAATTTATTGAGGGACATTCCTTGAGTGCGGAATTACCTGTGAATCAAAATCCAGAGTTTTTCTGGAGTGAAAATGCAGTTGTTGACTTTTTAAAAGATGTTTTAAATGTCTTGCAATACGTTCATTCACAAGGTGTAATTCATTGCGACGTGAAGCCAGAAAATTTAATTAGACGTGCAAAAGATGGCAAATTAGTATTAATTGATTTTGGTTCGATTCAACCAGTTGATTTTGGTGGAGATGAAGTATTACCTATTTATACAATTCCCGTTACTTCTTTGGGTTATATCCCACCAGAACAATTTATTGGTAAAACTCAACCAAACAGTGATATTTATGCTTTGGGGATGATTGCTATTCAGGCTTTAACGGGGTTAACGCCGTTGCAATTAAAGAAACATCCTTCTAATAATGAAACATTATGGCGGAGTCGAGATACCGCAGTTAGTGATTATCTTGCTGCTGTCATTAGTAAAATGATTCGTTACGACTCTCAACAACGTTTTCAAACAGCAAAAGATGTACTGCAAGCTCTTAAGCAAATACCTTCAGGTGCAGGTTCTCAAATTATTGATGTCGAGTATAGTGTTTTCTCCGATTATCCTCAAAATGATTGCTATAAGATAAATACTAAATTATCTGAAAATAAAGGTTCATCTCCTTTATTAACAGGAATGAAAGTTGGCTTAGCTGCTAATTCGATAATTATCGGATTTGGAGCTTATTCTATAGTGAATCATACTCCCGCATCTCAAGGAAATAAAGCTTTATCTCAAGCAAAGAAAGAATATGAATCGGGAGATTTACAAAGTGCGATTGCCCTAGCAAAATCGATTCCTTCAGATAGCAATGTTTATCCAGAAGCTCAAGCTACAATTGGTGAATGGCAACAACAATGGCAAGTTGCTGCCCAACAATATGAAGCTGCTAAAATCGCTTTTAAAGAAAGTCGTTGGACGGATGTAATTCGTAGTGGAGCTAATATTCCAAATATTGAATATTGGCAAACAAAAACAAATAGATTAGTTAAGCAAGCGCGAATTTCTATTGAAGCACAAAAAGAGGAATATCTTGCTAGAGCTTATGAAAAAGCCGCAGCAAAAGATTTTAATAGTGCTTTACATTTTCTTCGTCAAATTCCCAGAGAATCGCATGATACTAACTTAGTACAACAAAAGTTTGCTGAATACGAGCAAAAGCAACTTGTAAGAGCGACTTACCTTTACAACAAGCTTATAATCAAGCTGAATTAGGTAAGTTCGATGATGCGATTGATTTTCTACAAAAGATTCCCAAAGATACACCTGCTTATGCTAAAGCTCAATTTAAATTAGCTGAATATAATACTAAAAAGCGGGTTATCGCTCAATTAGATAAAGCTGCTGACTTGGAACTCAATTCTGCACTAGGCAATACAGAATCGTTTGTTAACAGCACAACTACTACTAAAATCAAAGATTTACAAATCCAAACTGATTTAGAGGAAATAAATATTCAATAATTTGGACAATTCTGGTTGTTGCACCGGAATGATAAAATAACCTTACTAGACGCAGAGGACACAGAGGAAAGAGATTTTATAGAGAAGGCTAATTTTAGGGCGGGAAGGGAGTAATTCTTAATAGAGAAATGTGTCTTCCGGTTCTACAAATTTTTTTTAGTCGAATGTCCTGATTTCTTTTCCAGAATCTCTTTGACTACCAAGGTTACTAATGCTAACATTGCCAAAATCAACGCGGCTGAAAATGCAGCTTCCGTTTGATACTGTTTGTAAGCATCTTCAATAAACAATGGTAAACTCTGAGTTAGACCACCAATATTTCCCGATACTACAGAAACGGCACCAAACTCACCCATAGCCCTGGCATTAGTCAACAGTACACCGTACAATAAACCCCAACGAACATTGGGAATTGTCACACGCCAAAAAATTTGCCAGCCATTTGCACCCAGGGTTTTTGCTGCTTCTTCTTGCTCTTTGCCAATTTCATCTAATACCGGAATTACTTCCCGTGCTACAAACGGCATACTCACAAAAGCAGTTGCTAAAATCATTCCTGGTAAACCAAAAATAATTCTCATATTATTCTCTACTAACCAACCACCAAACCAACCATTGCGTCCGTAAAGTAACACAATCATCAAACCGACAACTACAGGTGAAATCGAAAAAGGTAGGTCAATTACACTCAAAATAACCGCTCTCCCAGGAATTTTTCCACGGGTAAGCGCCCAAGCTGCACATAAACCAAATATCGTATTTATTGGTACTGTAATTAATGCCAGTATCAAAGTCAACCAAGCTGCATGGAGAAAATTTGGTTCAGTCAAGTTAGCTAAAAATGGTTCTACGCCGTTTTTAAAAGCTTGAAAAAATACATTCGCTGCCGGAATATAAATTACCAAAGATAAATAAAGCAGTGCTAGCGCAATTAATATTTTAGGAACCCAATTTTTCTGTTGATTCTGTTGCAATTTATTTTGAGAACTACTTTTGATCATATCTTCTTCCCCAAGCTTGTAAAAGGTTAATCGCAAGTAATAACACCAAGGAAATTATCAGCATCACAACACCGATAACTGTCGCACCAGTATAGTCATACTGTTCCAAACGCTGGAAAATCAATATTGGTGCAATCAAATCCACAAATGGTGTATTCGAGGCAATAATTACCGTTGAACCAAATTCCCCTACTGCACGGGAGAATCCCAACGCCACACCAGTCAAAATCGCAGGCAATAAAGGCGGTAAAATCACCCTTATAAATGTCTGTAATTGATTCGCACCCAAACTCCAAGCAGCTTCCTCCATTTCTTTTTCCATTTCTTGTAATACAGGTTGTACCGCTCGCACCACAAAGGAAAGAGAAATAAACGTCATGGCAACTGCCACACCTAAACGGGTAAAGGATATTTTAATCCCAAAAGGTACAAACAACGAACCAACCCAACCATTTTCGCTGTACACAGTCGCCAAAGTTAAACCCGCGACTGCTGTTGGGAGAGCAATGGTAAATCGATGGAAGCATCAATCAGCTTTTTTAAGGGAAAGTCATAGCGAACTATTACCCAAGCTAGCAGAGTTCCAAATACCCCATTGATTGATGCACTCGCCAGGGCTGTTGTAAATGTCACATCGTAAGCAGACAGCGCGATTGGGCTGGTAGCAATTCGCCAAAAATCAGCCGGGGATTCCTCCGCAGCTTTCAAAAACATGGCAGTTATCGGGATAATCAGCATTACTGCTAAATACACAAAACTAATTCGCCATGCCCAGCTATCTCCAATCAATACACGGAGATATTTCCGCCAAGCAGGTTGTCGAGTCCGAAATCTTTGATTAGGTGATGATGATATTGCCATTCAATTTTAGATTTTAAATTTTGGATTGTACATTATGGCATTGCTGAATCTAAGTGCGGAATTTTAAATGTAGAGACGTGATATAATGCCCTCCTGGCACGCGCTGGCTAACACGTCTTCCAAGGTTTTCAATTGACGCATATTTCATTTCCGGAGATGTCTACTACTTTCTTCTCTTAGCTTGAATTTGGTCAAAAATTGCTCCATCCTCGAAGAATTTCTGCTGCACTTGATCCCATCCACCGTAATCTTCAACTGTTGCCAAGGTTTTGACTGCGGGATACTTTTTTTTATACTCCTTGTTTTGAGCTACAGTTTCATTCACGGTACGGAATCCGACTTTAGCAAATTCTTTCTGAGCTTCTGGTGTAAATAAATATTTCACAAATGCTTCTGCAACTTCCCGATTACCGTGTTTATCGACGTTTTGATCAACCACAGCAATGGGATTGTCGATGGAAATATTGATATCAGGTACTGTATAGGATACTTTTTGACCTTTTTGCGATGCCAAAATCAACTCGTTTTCGTAGTTTATCAGAGCGTCAGTTTGGTCCTGTTTGAAAAAGGCATCAGTTGCTTCACGGGCATCTCTTGTCAAAATTGGGACGTTATTATAAGCCTGAACAAGAAATTCAGTAGCTTGGGTTTCATCGGCTCCAGCTTTGATAGCAGAGTTCCACAAGGCTAATAAATTCCATCGAGCTACTCCAGAGGTTTTGGGGTCAGCAGTAATAAAAGATACTCCGTTTTTAGTTAAATCTGCCCAATTATTAATGCCTTTGGGATTTCCTTCTCGTGTTACCAAGGCTGCAACAGAACTAGTAACAATACCGTTGTTGGCTACTTCTTGTTCCCAACCTGGTTGAATTAATCCGGCTTTTTCAATCCTTTGAGTATCCAGTGCTAATGCTAAGTGAACGATATCAGCTGGTAAACCATCAATTACACCACGAGCTTGACTACCCGAAGCACCGTAGCTGGTTCTAACGGCAACATTTTGATTATGTTCTTGTTTCCACTGTTCCCTAAACTTGGGAATTATTTGATCATAAGCCGCTCTGGTGACAACAAACGAAGCTATAGTAATTGCCACATCTTTTTTATTGGCAGATACTAGGTTCGCACCTGGTGTGATTTGCGAGCTTCCATTAATACTACAAGCAGCGATCGCCAAGCTTAATACTGTTGCCACTAAGAATAAAGATAGGAAGCTTTTCAAGGATTGTAATCTAAAGCCTTTGTGTTGATTGATAAATTTTAATAATCTTTGCGAACGCTGCCATAAGCTCATTCTTTGTTTCTCCTTCTCAATCTACGGCTACTAGATGCAATTTTCGTATTTTTTAACTATGGTCAGATTACACAGAAGTGGGTAAAATATCAAGGGACAATCTACATTTTCTTGGTAGATAATATGTTGATTCTATAACCAATTGGTTTTTGGGGTTATTTGTAACTCGATCGGTCATCGATATTCGTTTTTAAGCTAAAATCAACCAGTCACCACAAAGTATGGTATTTCTAAGTGGCAACTGGGTGTTATCAAGTCAAAAATTCCTGGTGAATTTACAGAATTGTACTTATGGAACTGTCAAGTAAATTACAATACGCGCTTCTAGCCCTTTTAGAACTGGCAAGTTCTTATGAGAGTGGTCAACCTCTGCAAATTCAACAGATCGCAGATGCTCAAAATATACCAAAAAGATATTTAGAACAATTGTTAGCCACACTCAGACGCGGTGGTTTAATCAAGAGTACGCGGGGTGTTAAGGGTGGATATGTTTTGGCGCGGGAACCTCGTCAAATTACTGTTTTGGATGCAGTTAGTTGTATTGAAGGGCAAGAGGCACTTTTGCCTAGTACAAATCCTACTTCTGAAACGGTAGATGGTAAGGTAATTCAAGGTGTGTGGCAAGATGGGCTTCAGGCACTATTTAAAGTTTTGCAAGAGCATTCCTTAGCTGATTTGTGTGAGTTACGACGGCAACATTTACCAATCCAGTTGATGTATTACATTTAACAGTTATCAGTTAGTTAAATTCCTGAATTTAATTCCCCCTTCATAAACTTGTACGTAGCGATAACTGTTTACTGTATGTCATAAAGTACACGCGCTCACCGCACTGCATCAACGCTAAGACTATTCACTGATTTAAAGCAATATTTAATCGCCAAATCTTTATACTAATAACCGGGCTTATCAAGATGAGAAACCCGGTTTATTTTATATATTTTTAATATTTATCATTTAACTACAAAATAATTAAATCGCAATATTTCACTTTGGGCTACAAAATGAAATATTGCGATTTATTTTCAAAGTGCAAAGCTATACTTTAATTAGTTCTTTACACTTAGTCTAAGTAGTTCAAAGTAGTTCACTATCCAACAATGTGGAGTACGTCGCGGACTACGCTATAACCAGCTAAATCCCAAAGTAAGTAAGCAAGGAAACCAATCATTGCTAAACGTCCATTCCATAATTCTGCTTGGGGATTAAAGCCAAAAAGAAAAGCATTGCGGTCTTTACCGTTATATGCTGGTGCTACTGGTGGTAAATCGGTTTGTGTTGGAGTTGCCATAATTTTTATTTGTGATTTGTGATTATTTTTTGCGGTTGAATTTGTTTGTTGTCTCCAATGTAACAATTCGTAACAGAACCTGTCTCTATCTAAAGGAATAAATACTTTACATTTATTTACACAGAGAAATATCCCATTAGATGGTGAGAAGGCTTTTGTGAACCGAATTTGTTAAGAAAGCATGACTTTACAGTTGCTTAGGCATGGGAATTAATGGAATGGCGATAGGCGAAGTAGAAATGAAGCGGAAATCATCTTTATTATCCTTGACGGCTTTTTAAACGGCTTTAAAGTTGTAATTATTTAAGTACAACAGAGAAAATTGCTTGTTGAATTAATTATAAAAATTATAAGTAGTAGGTGATTGTAAAAAACTTCTATCTAACGCTGGAGGCAGTTGAAGCAACTTTTCTCACTAGAGAGAGATGCTTTAAAGGTGTATATTGCCGGATTCTAGGCTGAAGAGCTGGGTATTGCATGAATCAAAAAACTTGAGAAAGCATATTTTTAGTTTTTGTTTTAGTTTTTGTTTTCCCCACACCAAAAGTTAGCAAGCGAGGAAGTTATTAGGATGATTGAAAGTACGCACATAATGCCCTTACTATCTAGGTCTATGACTTGGATAGCTCAGGCTCCAATTATAGTAGAACCACCTGGAAGATTAACACCAGCAGAGGCTTCGGTTGCTTTTTCCGGACCAAGGTTTTTTATCGCTTTGATTTCCGGTATTATCTTAGCTTTCGCGATTCAGCTGGTGTTAACAAATTTTGCGGTGGCTGCTGGTATTTCTTATTTGGGTCATTCTTCAGATTCAGACTCAAATAATAACAGTAATAATAATACTAACGACCAAGATGGAAGTTTCGGTAACACAATTAGTAAAATTGGTACCGCTGTCGGTATCGGGACACTGATTTCGGTAACAGTTTCCCTGTTTATTGCTTGTTTTCTGGCGGTGAAACTCAGCCTACTGTCATTAGATTTAGGTTTGGGTGCAATTTTGGGTTTAGTAATTTGGGCTGCGTACTTTTGTCTGCTGGTGTGGGTTAGTTCGACTACGGTGGGTTCCTTAATCGGAAATGTTGTGAACACGGCAACTTCTGGATTTCAGGCAATAATGGGAACCGCTATGGCTGCACTGGGAGCAAAAGCTGTTAATAGACAAGTGGTAGCGACAGCCGAAGCCGCAGCCTCAGCAGTGCGTCACGAGATAGGTAACGCGATCGATCCTGAAAGCATTAAAGAAAATTTAGAAGATTATTTAGATACGGTACGTCCTAAAGATTTGGATGTGCAATCGATACGCAAAGAATTTGAAAGTCTACTCACAGATGCATCACTGCACTCGGTTGCAGGTGCGGCGGAATTGCGTAACATTGATAAGCAAAAGTTTGTAGAATTAGTTAGCAGTCGTACTGACCTTTCTAAGAAAGAAGTGAGACGCATTGCTGATACTTTATATGATGTTTGGCAGCAGACGCTAGGTTCTCAACAAGGTGGTTCTGGCAGTGCTGGAAACGGTTTGAGCGAACTGGTTGACTATCTAAAAACTGTGACACCCGGACAAAACAAAACTGATGAACTAGAAGCTAAATTAGACCGAGTTATTAGTGAAATGCGTTCCCAGAAGCCAGATAATCGGAATGCACAAGAACAATCGGTGAGTCCGTTGCAGTTAACGATGCAACAAGCTTTAACTAGTCTTGCTGGTATAGTCATGGGAAGAACTGACCTTTCGGACTTGGATGTAGAAAAGATTATCAGTAGCATTACTAAAGTTAAAGATAAAGCTACTCAACAAGCAGATAAAATGGGACTTCCTACCCCACAAACTTACAGTACTGTTCGTGCTGATGTAGAGAATTATCTGCATAATACCTATGCTTGGCAGTTGAGCAACGATAAAGTTGAGCAGGAATTCCGCGATGTAATTTACGATGGAGCAGCACATCCCGGTACGGTACGTCAGGAATTGGAAAAGCTCGATCGCAGTGATTTTGTCGAAATCCTCAAACAACGGGGTTTATTAACTCAAGGGGAAATTAAAAAAATCGCTGACAGGTTAGAAGCAGTTCGTAAAGGTGTCTTGATACAGGTAAGGGCAGAGGAAGAAAAAGAAATCATCCAAGATTTACAGCGTCGGGTAGAAAGCTATCTATTAGTGACTCCTAAATCAAACTTGACTGCGGAAAATCTCCACCAGGATTTTAAGCCGATTTTGGCAGATTCCGACGCAGATTATGAAACTTTGGCAATCCGTTTGTCTAGATTTGACCGGGGACAAATGCGTTCTATACTAGTACAGCGCAATGATATTAATTCCGCAGAAATTGACCCAATTCTTGATGAGTTAGAAAGGCAGCGTGACCAAGCTTTAATTGATTCTAAAGGACTTGCAGACCAAGCTAAGTATCAAGCAGAAAGTTTATGGTTGAATTTAGAGTCATATCTGCGAAATACTGGCAAATCAGAACTTAATCCTGATGCGATTCGCGGTGAATTGAAAACTTTGTTACAACATCCCCAAGCCGGAATGTCAGCAATTCAGGCGCGATTGGCGCGTTTTGATCGCGATACTTTGGTACAATTGCTCAACCAACGTCAAGATTTGACCGAAGAGCAAATCAATGAAAATATAGATGCTGTTGAACAATCTTGGAATAGCGTTCGTCATGCACCAGGACAAATTGTCGATAAAGCCAAAGCCGAATACGATCATGTAACCACCACAATTGCTGATTATCTGCGGAACACGGGTAAATCGGAACTTAATCCCGAAGGTATTCAGCGAGACTTCAACAAACTATTTCAAAATCCTCAAGAAGGCGCGATCGCATTACGTCGGAGACTGTCACAAATTGATAGAGATACTTTAGTAAAACTACTGACTCAACGGCAAGATTTGAGCGAAGATGAAGTTAACCAAGTCATTGATTCGGTACAATCATCAATTCGTCAAACTATCGGCGCACCACGTCGTTTTGTTACTCGTACCCAAGAAAGAGTTCAAGACTTCCAAACATATTTAGAAGAATACCTCCGTCAAACTGGGAAACAAGAACTCAATCCAGAAGGTATCAAACGCGATTTGAATTTATTATTGAACGATCCACGAGTCGGAATGGATAGTTTAAGCTCACGCCTTTCTAAATTTGACCGTTCTACCATCGTTGCTTTATTGCAAATTCGCGGAGATATGAGCAATGAAGAAGCGGAGCAAATTGCTGATAATATTATGTCAGTACGCGAGCAATTTGTGACTCAAATTAGAAATATTCAGCGGCGGATTCAAGATACAATAGATGGCATATTCGAGAGAATTCGTAATTATCTCAACTCCTTGGAACGTCCTGAACTGAATTATGACGGCATCAAGCGTGATGTTCGTCAACTGTTTTACGATCCTCAAGCCGGATTTGACGCATTGCGGGGTAGATTGTCATCTTTCAACCGGGATACCTACGTAGCGCTGATGAGTTCCCGCGATGATATTTCAGAGGAAGACGCAAATAAAGTTATCGATCAAATCGAGAATGCACGTAATACAGTATTGCGAAGAGCAGAAAGAATCCAAGAAGAAGCACAGCGACGTTTGGAAGAAGTTAAATACCAAGCCCAAAAACAAGCTGAAGAAACCCGAAAAGCAGCAGCATCAGCGGCTTGGTGGTTATTTGGCACAGCAGTCGTATCCGCAATCTTTTCTGCAATTGGAGGAGCCTTAGCTGTTGTAAGTAATGTAGCTTAAAAGGGTTGGGGGGAATAGGGAATAGGCAATAGTAACAGAAGTCGGGTTTTTAGGATAAATATCGATAACACAAGAAAATGATTATAAAAACCCGACTTCTTACCTATTGAATTCACGTTAATTTAAATAATTTTAAATCATTTAAATTGTCTTCGCTAAATTATTAAACCTCTCGTTATGGGAGTTTTTTTATAACTCTTGAAAGTCTGTCTCTTCAATGATTTCCAACGCATAAAAAAGAGCAGCATCTGCATCGGTAAGGGTGCTACTACCCTTTTCCATCAGACGCTTATTGATAACCCTCCAAGCATTTGGATGATGTTCCCTGAACTTGTTTAACTGCTCGAAAATTGAGCGGCAGTCGTTGTACAGGTCTTGTTTATTTTCCATGATATTATTTTATCGGATTATAAGTATCTTAATTAAAATCTACTATAAGCAATTATTGCAACTGGTGCTTAATCTAAGAGAGAAGTCGGGTTTGTACGATGATTGTCTTGGTAAAAGATATTTAACCTAAAAACCCGACTTCTTTTCCCAGACTTCTTTTTTCAAAACTTAATTTTCAATGATCAAAGTTTCATTATTACCATCAAAACCACACCAATTAGCAAACCCACAGCGTGAGCTAGATAACCCGTACCGATAGGATTGACACCACCGGAAATATTTAAACTGCCAACTCCGTAAAATAATTGTTGTACAAACCACCAAAAAGCGTAGAAAAAAGCCGGTAATTCTACAGGGATATAGATAATTACCAACGGTAGAATTGAGTCAATTTTTACTTTAGGAAACTTATAAATATAGGCTCCTAAAACAGATGCGATCGCACCATTAGCACCAATCAAAGGTACCGTTAATCCCGGTTGTGCGAAAATTTGCACTATCCCTGTCAAAAATCCGCAAAATAGATAAAATAATAAAAAACGTCCGCTACCAATAATTTTCTCTAAAGTATTACCAAAAACCCACAAAAATATTAAATTACCGACAATTTGGCTATAACTACTATGAAGAAACATTGCTGAAAAAATTGATAACAAACGCCAAAATACAATTAACCCAGCTGCCAAATTTCCTGCAATCGCGCTACTAAATGCCGTGGTAATTTGTTGGGGAATCAACCCCCAGTTATTCACAAAAGTAGCTAATTCACCACTAAATTCTAATTTTATTTGCCATAAAAATAAAGCAAGATTTATGCCAATTAAAAACCAAATTACTAACGGTTTTTTATTAGCTGAAAGGAAAATTTTATCGCCAATTGGTATCATAAAGTAATTTTAGATTTTAGATTTGAGATTTTAGATTGAAACAGTAAGGATTTAGCTGTTACGAGATGAAAAATAATCTTAATAATAACTATTAACTGATCACTGATTACTGCTCACTGTTAACGGTATAAAAATGTTGGGAAATACACTTGTTGGAAGATACCAAATAATTAGCAATTTGGGAGGAGGGGGATTTGGGGAAACTTTTGTAGCTTACGATACTCATTTACCTGGTTCACCTAAATGTGTTGTCAAAAAACTTAAACCTCAAGCAACTGATCCTGTTACATTAGAAACTGCAAGACGTTTATTTGATACAGAAGCAAAGGTTTTATATAAGTTAGGTAGACACGAACATATTCCCCAGCTTTTGGCTTATTTTGAGGAAAATCAACAATTTTATTTGGTACAGGAGTATATTCAAGGTCACGATTTAAATGAAGAAATTAAACCTGGAAAACCCATAAGTGAAGACCAAGTTATTTCCCTTTTACAAGAGATACTAGAAATTTTAGAATTTGTCCATCAGCAAAAAGTGATTCATCGGGATATTAATCCGCGAAATATTCTCAGACAAGAGAAAGATGGTAAATTGGTTTTAATTGATTTTGGTGCAGTCAAACAAATTACGACTCAAGTTGTTTCCAGCAGAAATCAAACTAAATTTACAGTAGCTATTGGCACTCCTGGATACATTCCTAGCGAACAAGCACAGGGAGAACCAAGATTTAGTAGTGATATTTATGCTTTGGGGATAATAATTATTAGTGCAATTACGGGGTTATCAAATGAAGAGTTAGAAAAAGATGACGATACCAATGAAATAGTCTGGCAAAAATACGTTACAGTTAGTCCGGAATTTGCGGAAATTGTCGATACAATGGTACGTTATGATTTTAGAGTGCGTTATAGTTCGGCTACTCAAGCATTACAGGCTTTAAAAAGTCTAAATAAACCATCTTCTGGCACAATAGTGTTGAATATTGCACCGTTACCTCTTACTCCTAAACCTCGAAAAAAGATAAAAGTAAAAAATCTAATTATTAAAGCGTTTACAGCAATATTATTAACCGGAATTGGAGCAACTGCATCGATATTTATTATTAACACGATTAATTCTGCTAACGCTGACGATTTATATAAAAAAGCCAATACATTTTATGAATTACAACGTTATCAAGATGCACTTTCAAGTTATCAGAAAGCCATAGAAATTCAACCAGAATATGCTCAAGCATGGAACGGACAAGCTAAAGTGTTGTATGAATTAAATTCTTATCAAGAAGCACTTTCCGCATACGATAAAGCGATTCAAATTGAGCCAGATTATCAAGATTCGTGGAGTGGTAGAGGTTTTGTATTAAATAAATTACAACGTTTTCAAGAAGCAATTTCCTCTTTTGATAAAGCTTTGAAATTAGAGTCAGAAGCTCCCGAAGTTTGGAATGGGAAGGGAGAGGCGTTAAGTAATTTAAAGAGATATGATGAAGCGATAAAATCCTACGATAAAGCAGTAGAATTACAACCAGAATATGAACAAGCTTGGGATAATAAAGCTTCGGCGCTATATAGTTTGAGACGCTATGAAGATGCTCTTTCTACTTATGAAAAAGTTCTTGAATTAAAACCAAATCATGAACGAGCTTGGTACAATAGCGGCAATGCTCTGGTTAATTTGAATCGAAATAACGACGCTATTAAAGCTTACTCTAGGGCAGTAGAGTACAAACCAAATTTTTATCAAGCTTGGTTATCCAGAGGTAATATACTAATTAGTTTGCGACGCTATCCCGAAGCTATTGAATCTTTTAGAGAAGTATTGAAATATCAACCTAATAATTATGATGCATTATACTCTCAAGGTTGGGCATTGCATCAAATTCAACGTTACGAAGAAGCTATCGCAGCCTATGATAAAGCTGTTGCAGTCAAGCAAAATGATTTTAAAGTATGGTACAATCGCGGCAATTCGCTTTACAATTTACAAAAATATCAGGAAGCAATTTTAGCTTATAATCGCGCAATTCGCTACAAAAAAGACCATGCCGAAAGTTGGTATAGTAAAGGTAATGCGTTAGTTAATTTGGAACAATATCAAGAAGCAATAATTTCTTATAATACTGCTATTAAATATAATCCAGATTATCAAGAAGCAATTAAAGCGAGTAAGAAGGTAGAGGAAAGATTAGAAGATAAAGAGAAGGAAAAAGATAAAGAAAGAAGTTCGAGGTTTTGGGATTTTTGGAGAGGATAATTAAAAAAAACCGCAGAGACGCAGCGGAAAGTGTGGTCTTGGGGGTTTCCCCCATGAACAACTTTTCAAGAGAGAGAACGCTGAGTAAAGAGGTAGTTGAGGTATTTTTTAAGTCTCTACAGCAGGAATGTAGAGACTTGAGAATTAGGAAGTTTTTGTTAATAGTTAATTTGTTAATAGTTAATCAACAATTACATATTCAAAAAAGTTATTTGCTGTTGTTTTATTAATACAGAAAAGAATCGTTAAATAAATAAATCCGAACATAATCAAAGATTTGATGAAATTCATGTTTAATATCTCCGCAGTTCATTTACATTGTTTCTGATGACATTAATTAACTAGGGATAGATAAATTTGATTATGCACCCCTGTAGAATTTTGGATTTTGGATTTTGGATTTTGGATTTTGGATTGAGAGTTAGGAATTAGGAGTTAGGAGTTAGGAATTAGGAGTTAGGAGTTATTTAACTGTCAACTGTTAAAACATATCAGCTGGATCAGCGGATTGAACTTTACGAGTAGCTACAGCACCAGAAATCATACACATAATGATAGTCATTATCAGTACTTGAATAGCGCGTGCTACAGTCATGTAAAGCGGTAAATTGGTAGCATTGCGGGTGAGTGCGTACAGCCCGGTTGAAATTGCTGCTCCAGGAATAAAACCTAATATAGCTAGAATTATCGCTTCTTCAAAAACTACGCTTAATAGAAAGAAATTACGATATCCCATCGCTTTGAAAGTCGCGTATTCTTTCATATGAGCATTAACATCGGTGGAAAGTACTTGATAAACAATTATTACCCCGACTATGAAACCCATTGCTGTACCCAAACTAAAAATAAATCCTATAGGAGTATTGGTTTGCCAATAAGCTTTTTCAAATTCAATAAATTGTTCTTTTGTGAATACTTTAACATCATTGGCATTTCTTAAATGATATTTAAGTTCATCTGCCACTTTTTCGGCTTCGTAACCTGGTTTTAAGCGAATTAAACCTAAATTCGTACTTCCTGAATCTTGTCTAGAAAATAATCTTAAAAAGTTTTGATCGCTAGTCATCAAAGTTCCATCTGCGGCAAAAGATGCACCAACTTTAAACACATTTGCAATGGTTATTGTTCTTCCTTGAATTTCTGTTGTTACCACTTTTCCTTGTTTAATTTGAGCAATAACTTGGTCGTATGTTCCTCTAGTTGCTTCATCAAATAAAATGGTATCTGGTAACTTAATTGCATCGATATTTTGATTAACTTCTGGTAAATCAAATGCCGGTTTATCGGGATTAAATCCAATAATCATGACTTGAGTCTTGAGACGAGTTTGGGGGTTTCTCCAAGTCACAAGACTGTTGTACATTGGTTCTGCTGTTGCGACTCCGGGTACATCCATCGCTTGATAAAGTCGTCGTCGAGTAAAGGTAGATAAATCCTGTAAGTTTAGTGCTTGGGGACTTAATAATACTAAATCAGCATTTAAACTATCATGTAAACGAGTCGCGCTATTAAATAATGCACTTTGGAAACCAAGCTGCATCAACATCAACAAATCTGCAAAAGCAACCCCCGATAATGCTACTAATAAACGTCCTTTTTGACGACTTAATTGTAACCACCCTAAAGGTGTGCGTCGTTGTAATTGTTGGATAAATCCAATCATATTAATTTTAGATTTTAGATTTTAGATTTTGGATTCAAATTATTAGGAGTTAACAGTTAGGAGTTAGGAGTTAGGAGCTAGGAGTAAAAAAACATTATATTTGCTTATAAAAAAGAAGTAAATTTATAACCATCAACTGTCAACTGTCAACTGTGATTTATATTTCAACTACCGCTCTTACTTGTAAATTGGTGAATCGTGCGGCTTTTTCGCTGGATTCATCGTTTAATCGGACGTGTACTTCTACTACTCGCGAATCTATATTTGTGGAAGGATCGCTGTTAACTACATTTTGTCGCTGTACCTGCAAACCAATTTGATCTACAATACCGTTTAATTTACCCGGTATGGCATCAGCTAATAGTTCTACTTGTTGCCCCAAACGGATATTATTGACATCACTTTGGTAGACTTCTACTATTGCGTACATAGTGCTGGTTTGACCAATCTCTACTATGCCTTCATTGACTACTTTTTCTCCTGGACGAGTATGAATGTCAAATATTTGACCATCTTGAGGAGAACGCACGTAAGCTTGTTTTAAGTCTGCTTCTGCTTGATTCATCGCTGCTACAGCACGGTTGACTTCTGCTTGAGCAACTAATACATCTACTGGACGAACTTCAACTATACTTTCTAAGGTTGCTCTACCTTGATTTATTTGTTGTTGTAAAGATGATTCAATGCGCTCTAAATTAGCTTCTGCTTCTGCTAATTGTTGCTGTCGAGATGATTGAATGCGTTCTAAATTAGCTTGAGCTTCTGCTAATTGCTGTTCCTTAGAAGCTTTAATCAGTTGTAAATTTGCTCTTGCTTCTGCTAATTGCTGTTGTGCTGTTTGTAAAACTAAATTTTTACTATCTCTTAATGATATGGAAATAGCTCCTGCTTTATACAAGCTTTCATAACGCTGGTATTCTAATCGCGCATTTTCTAGCTGTGCTTCTAATCTCGCAATTGTTGCTCTTTGTGCTTCTATTTCTCTAACTTTTTCAGCTTCTAATCGATTAATTGTAGCAAGTTGTGCTTTAGTCTCTGTATTTTTTTCAACTCGTAATCGATTTACTGCTGCTTGCTGTGCTTTAATTTCTGTCGTTTGCTCAGCTTGTAAACGAGCAACACCTGCTTTCTGGGCTTCGATATCTCCTTGTTTTGCTCCTGCTTCTACCTTCTTCAAATTTGCTTGAGCAACTCTCACGGTTTCTTTGGCTTCTTTGAAAGCAGCCATAAGTCGATCGCGATTGTCCAAAACTGCCACTATTTGATCTGCTTTGACTCTATCTCCTTGCTTTACTAGCAACTGCTCAACTCGGCTTCCTTCTCCCCCCATGGCTGGTGCAGACAGCTGAATGACTTGTCCCTTGGGTTCGAGTCTTCCGAGGGCTGTCACGGTTTTTATTTCTGGAATTGCCGGAATTGGCTTTTCGGGCGTTTTTACGATTTCTCCACCCTTAAACTGTTGTAAGGTATAAATACTAGCTCCACCCATGGCAAAAGCTGCTACCGTAACAATTAACCGTGATGAACGAGAAACTTCGGGAGACTCGGAATTATCTAGTTTAAGGTTATCTAACATGGCATCCCCAGAAATACTGAATTTCGACTATTTCTTATTTATAATACAATTAGACTAAACCGACTAGTTTAGTTGTGTTGTTTGTAAATTTCATCGAATTTACCTTGATAAGTCTCAGCACCTCTATATTATATTGGCGATTTTAATCACGGGAGGTATAATCTCCACTTTGGGCGATCGCGTGAAAAGAAAAATCCGTAAAGAAAGACTTTCACTATTTAATCTCCGTCCCAAACATACAATAATATCACTGGTAGCGATGCTGACGGGTATGTCAATTTCGGCATCAACCCTTTTGATTTTATTTGTGGCTGACAAAGATTTGCGAAGAACAGTATTTAAACCAGAACAAATTCATCGAGAAATTCAAAGCAAACAGGAAGAGTTGAAACTAGTAACTCAACCCCAATTGGAAATTAAGGAAATTGGAAAAAGTTAGTAGGATGTAATGAACGTGCGTAAGGCGCTTTTTAGATATATTATTTCACCATTGTAGCTATTTTATACGCCTAACACACTTGGCAAAATATTGTTAACTCCTAATCTAATTTTCATAACTAAGTAGCAATAATATGTAAATCAACATTACTGAGGGCTTCCATTAACTTCTGGACTATTGAACCTTTAAATAAAAGCTCCCAACGAGAATGACGAGTTTCACCAATCACAATTTGAGTAATGCGTTCTTTGCGAGCCACATCAACAATAGTATTTAATAGGTTTGAAGCGCGAATATGTAAAAATTCCCCACCAAACTCTTGAGACAAACGTTGGCAACTTTCAACGTGTAATGTTTCTTGGCGAGAAAGAAAACGTCCAGTATTATTTACAAATAATATATATAATTTGGCATTCATGAAATTGGCAATACGTGCGCCACGTCGTAAGAGTTGAATAGAATTAGGATAGGTAGAAATGCAAACCAATATCCTTTCTTGTATATTGCAGTAATTTAGATTATTCTCTTCAATTTTTTCTTCTTCAATATTATCAGCAATTTCTCGTAAAGCTAATTCCCGTAATGCAATCAAATTGCTTTTTTTAAAGAAATTTTGTAGAGATTTGTCTATTTTTGCTGGTGCATATATTTTTCCTTCTTGCAACCGTTCTTGTAAAGTTTCCGGAGTAACATCAACAACAATTATTTCATCAGCTGCTTCTAAAACGCTGTCTGGAATGCGTTCGCGCACTACAACACCAGAAATTTTTAATACTAAGTCATTAAGACTTTCCAAGTGTTGAATATTGAGTGTGGAATAGACATCAATACCCGTCTCTAAAATTTTTTCTACATCTTGATAGCGTTTTTCATAAACCGAACCGGGGACATTTGTATGTGCTAATTCATCAACTAATACTAACTGTGGATTGCGAGCGATAATCGCATCAGTGTCCATTTCACTAAGCCATCTTTCCTGCATTAAAATCTGTTTGCGAGGAATTATTTCCAAATTTTGGGCTTTTTCGGCTGTTTCTACACGTCCGTGGGTTTCTAAAAGTCCCACAACAACATCAATTCCTTGGTGTTTCAAACTGTGAGCTTCTTCCAACATTCGGTATGTTTTACCAACTCCAGGAGCCATACCGATAAAAATTTTATATTTACCCCGTCGTTTAGGACGTTCGTATTGATTAGATGCAACTTCACTTGACTCAAACATGATCAAAAATTTAACTGAAATAAAAAAATCTGAAGTTTGTAGTCAGCACTATTTAGCTCACTACAAACCATTCCCTCTGCGTCACTTTGCGAGAACTCCGCATTCCTCTGCGTTTAACAAAAAATCACAAGGATTCTACAATTTATCCAAAGCCAAATTTAACTTCAAAACATTAATACCCGGTTCGCCAAATATTCCCAAAAATCTCCCATCTGTGTTTTGAGAAATCAACGGTTGAATTTGTTCTACAGAAATATTTCGCGTTTTTGCAACTCGTGCTAATTGTGATAGAGCCGCTTCTGGGGTAATGTGGGGGTCAAGACCAGAACCAGAAGCATAAACCAAATCATATGTAGGTTCAATTTCGGCTTGTTGTAATCTTTGGACTTCTTTTTGAATACGAATAATCAATTCTGGATTACTAGGAGCAAGATTACTTGCACCCGATACTCCTGTTGGTGCAGCGTCTTCTCCTTCGCTATAATTAACCGTGCTAGGACGACTCCAAAAATAACGGTCTGAATTAAAGGTTTGTCCAATTAAAGCACTACCAATAACTTGTCCTTGGTTATTAGTTATTAAGCTACCGTTGGCTTGATCTGGAAAAACAAATTGACCTAACAAAATAATCAAAAATGGATAAATTAAAGCAGTCAAAAGCCAAAGTGAAAACGTATTGCGAACAGCAATGATAAATTCTCTAGCCATGATTTAAAAACGCTCCGGTTGTAAAATTACAGCAAACAAATAAACAGCAAGTCCGACAGTTACTAAACCTAAAGCACCCAAAGCATAAGCAGTAGTACGCTCAATATCAGGAGTCGCAGCGTAAACAGCAGGAGCAACGATTAAATTCAAACACAACCCCAAAAATATCCATAAAGGAAACCTTTGTCGCCGCCATTCCGACCAAATAAAACTGATAAAATCAATCTGGTTTGTAGTCACACATACTTTTTGTTTTAAGTTAATTAGTTTCATGAGAATTCTGAGTTTAGGATAGGAAGAATCTTTTTTTAACGCAAAGTGACGCAGAGGTAAGCGCGGAGGAACGCGGAGTTTTTAAGTTCAGATGTTGAGTAATTTATGCTAAACCTACAGCGGTAATTAAAACATCAATTATTTTCACTGCCACAAACGGCGCAATTACACCACCCAAACCGTAAATAAAAATATTGCGACGTAACAGTTGATTAGCACTCAAGGGACGAAATTCTACACCTTTTAAGGCTAAAGGAATTAACGCCGGAATAATTAAAGCGTTGTAAATTAATGCCGATAAAACTGCCGATTGAGCGCTGGTTAAACCCATAATGTTTAAAGCCCCAATTCCCGCAGCTGCGAACATCGCCGGAATAATTGCAAAGTATTTGGCAATGTCATTGGCAATTGAAAAAGTTGTGAGCGCTCCCCGAGTAATTAATAACTGCTTACCGATAGTTACTAAGTCAATTAACTTTGTCGGATCTGAATCTAAGTCCACCATATTTGCTGCTTCTTTCGCGGCTTGAGTACCAGAATTCATTGCTAATCCGACGTTTGCTTGGGCTAAAGCTGGTGCATCGTTGGTACCGTCTCCCGTCATCGCGACTAATTTACCCTTGGCTTGTTCGGCTTGAATTACGGCGATTTTGTCTTCTGGTGTAGCTTCGGCAATAAAATCATCTACTCCCGCTTCTTTGGCTATCACCGAAGCCGTAATCCGGTTGTCTCCGGTTAACATTACAGTACGTACCCCCATACGTCGCAACTGGTCGAAACGTTCGTTGATACCCGGTTTAACAATGTCTTTGAGATAAACAACACCATAGGTTTCCTTACCCCGACATACTGCGAGCGGTGTACCGCCCAAATTAGATACTCTCTCATAAGCTGCATCCAAGTCAGATGGAGGTTGTCCGTTACGCGAACGCACAAATCCGCGAATCGCATCTACCGCACCTTTACGTATTTCTTCACCGTTGGGTAAATTAGTACCGCTCATGCGGGTGCGTGCGGAGAATTCTACACCCTCGGCTTGTTTTCTATCAAAATCAATACCTCCCCCCAACTTTTCCGCTAATCGCAGAATCGATTTACCTTCGGGTGTGTTATCAAATAAACTAGAGGCTAAGGCAACCGATGCGACTTCCTCTACTGAGTGTCCGTTGACTGGGATAAATTCTTCCGCAAGACGGTTTCCTAATGTAATCGTTCCGGTTTTATCCAGTACCAAAGTATTGATATCACCGCAGGCTTCCACCGCTCGTCCAGAGGTGGCAACAACGTTAAATTGAGCTACCCGATCCATTCCGGCGATACCGATAGCGCTCAGTAATCCCCCGATGGTGGTAGGTATTAAAGCGACCAATAGAGCAATCAATATTGCAATACTAACTGGACTATTTACGTAAATCGCCGGAGTGGGAATTGTCGCTATTACAATTAAAAATACCAGCGTCAAGACTGCTAACAACACCGTCAACGCGATTTCGTTGGGAGTTTTAGAGCGTTCCGCACCTTCAACCAGCGAAATCATTCTATCGATAAAGCCTTTTCCAGGATCGGAAGTGACAGAAATAATTAACTCATCGGAAACGATAGTAGTACCACCCGTTACCGAACTTGCGACATCAGAACCAGGTTCTTTTAAGACAGGTGCAGACTCCCCAGTAATTGCCGACTCATCAACAGAAGCCACACCATCGATAACTTCCCCATCTGCCGGGATGACATCACCAGCAATGACTTTAATTCTGTCTCCTTTATGCAAATTGGTAGAACTTACTTCTTCAATTGCACCATCGGGTAAGAGTTTGCGAGCCAGGGTGTCTCCTTTAGTAGAACGCAGCGCGTCCGCTTGAGCTTTACCGCGTCCTTCCGCAACAGCTTCCGCGAAATTGGCGAAAACAACTGTAAAGAACAGAATAACTGTAATCAAGCCGTTAAATAAGCGTTGGTTTTCCCCTGCAACTGCACCAAATACGTAGGGGTTAATAGTTAAGAATGCGGTAATGACTGTACCAATCCACACTACAAACATTACCGGGTTTTTGATGGCATTGCGGGGATTGAGTTTGACAAAAGCTTGTTTAAACGCACGTTGGTAAAGTTGGGAAGTATTGGCTTTGGGTGCGTTTCGTTTTTGGGAAGATTCAGGTTGTGTTGGTTTTTGTTTAACTTTCATAGTTTTATCGTTGGCATCGGAAGTATATATTTTGGAACGCAGAGGAACGCAAAGTTAAGCGCAGAGGAGCGCAGAGAAAAGAGGTAAAAAGAGATAGATAATCGCCAGGAGCGGTTGGAGGAGTAGCTGTTAATGGTTAGTTGTTGGAAGTAAGTAATGAGTCGGAAAAAAGTTTGTATTTTTTAACTCTTAACTCTTAACTCCTAACTCCTAACTCCTAAGCGACTCCTGATGCAATTCTGGCAATCAGGAAGGCTTCGGCGATCGGTCCGAGGGCAAATACTGGTAAAAAGGTTAATGCGCCTAATATGAGAATTACTCCTGCTGTAATTCCGGTAAATAATCCTGTATCGGTTCGTAAGGTTCCTGTGGTTTCGGGAACGGGTTGTTTGTGAGCCATTCCGTCGGCTAATAATAATAATGCAATCAACGGTAAGTAACGTCCTGCGAGTAAAGCTACGCTTGTGCTTAAGTTCCACCATAGGGTTCCATCACCTAAACCTTCAAAACCAGAACCGTTGTTGGCTGCTGCTGATGCGTATTCGTAAATTACTTGGGAATAACCGTGAAATCCTGGATTGGTAATTCCCGATAGTGTGTCGGGAAATGCTATGACGATCGCACCGGGAATTAAAATCATGATGGGATGAACTAGTAAAATGACACTGGCTAGAACTATTTCGCGTTTTTCAATTTTGCGTCCTAAAAATTCCGGTGTTCTTCCTACCATTAATCCTGTGAGAAATACTGTCAAAATCAGAAAGATAAACAAGTAAGCGGTTCCGGTTCCCTGTCCACCCCAAACGATTTGTAAGAACATATTGAACATTGTCGCCATACCACCGTTAGGCATCAGGGAATCATGCATTCCGTTGACTGCACCGCACATTGTCCCCGTTGTCGCAACTGCCCAAAGTGCAGTTAGAAATGCACCGAAACGAACTTCTTTTCCTTCTAAATTAGGTGCGTTTGTATCTAAAATTGAGTTAACTATCGGGTTGCCTTGATATTCGCCAATTGCAGCTACAGTAATTAATGCCGCGAAAATTACAAATACCATCCAAAATAACAACCAAGCTTGTTTGGTATTCCCTGCAATTATGCCGTAGGTATAGATTAGTGAGGCGGGAATCGCCATCATAATTACCGTTTCTAACAAGTTGGTAAAATTATTGGGGTTTTCAAAAGGATGTGCCGAGTTAATTCCAAAGAAACCACCACCGTTTTCACCCAATTCTTTGATAATCTCAAAATGGGCAACCGGACCGATCGCAATATATTGCGTTGTATCATCTAAAGTTATTGCGGTTACAGGCCCCGCTAAGGTTTCCGGGATACCAGCAGCTAGGAGAACTACAGCCCCAATCAGAGAAATGGGCAATAAAATCCGGGTAATCGACTGAGTTAAATCCACATAGAAATTACCTAAATCTCTACCAGTTAAGCCGCGAATAAAAGCGATCGCTACAGCAATACCCGTCCCCGCAGAGGTAAACATCAAGAACCCCAGCGCTAGCATTTGGCTGAAGTAGCTGTAGGTAGTTTCACCAGAGTAATGCTGTTGATTGGTATTAGTTACAAAGGAAATTGCAGTATGTAAAGCCAAATCCCAACTTGGTGCATTTAAACCTGTGGGATTAAGCGGTAATATCCCTTGAAACATCAATATCAAAAACACGAACGCGCCCATAATTAAATTACTAAAAATTACAGCGCGGATGTATTGCCAAACTGTCATCGGGCTTTGATGACGCAATCCCGACAAAGCGTAAATTAAGCGTTCTAAAGGTCCCATTACCGGATCTAAAAACGTTCTTTGACCTAAAAACACTCGTGCCATATAACCGCCAAGTAGCGGAGTTATTGCTACTAAGATTGCTAACACAATCGCGATTTGAATAAATCCTAATAACATATGTTTATTTACTTAAATTTAGAAACTTTTTTTTCTGGACTCATATCTAAATCACTTTTTCATTATCTTGTTTGTTTGAAAAAATCACAATATACAAGTTGTATAAAATATCGTTTATGTGTTTAGTGTTTGATTTAGGAAGCGTTTATAAACGTTTAGAATATTTCTATATCAAAACACGTAAGTCTGTTGTATATAAACTAATAGTCTGTCCGATTATGAATGGTTTGTCATCAGGACTTCAGTTCTTTAAAGCCCTGACTAACAAGCTTAAGAACCCGTTATAGCGTTTCCTAAGTAACTGAGGTACAGCGATTACCTCACCCCGATAAAGCTGTGCTTTATCTCCCCTCTCCTTATTAAGGAGAGGGGTTGGGGGTGAGGTTTTGTGTGTACTTCAATAGACTGGGAAACGCTATATAACTTCAAAATCAAATAAACATAAAAATACTTTTTCAAGAATTAAAAAAAATATTTATTATAAATAAGATAAATTTAATAAAACAACATTCTGAAGATAGATATACGAAATATTATTTATCTGGGCATCACTAATTCAATAAAATCAATTATTTGTTACTGAAAATGCTAAACAAACAATTCAACCGACTTCAAGCTTTAATACATTTGTATACATCTCGTCAATGGCTAATTGTCGCTATATTTATTTTGGTTGTGATTTTGGAATATTCCACGCCACCTATTTATGTCTTTGGATATCTATATATAGGTGTAGTAGTTTTAGCAAACTCGCGTCTGAGCCAGAAAACTACTGCTTGGGTGACAATAAGCGCGATCGTATTTACAATACTTAATATAGTAATTCCCGGTGTGGAAACCATTACTTTTCCAACAGTTGCTAACCGCTTGATTGTCGTCGCAGCATTGGTTGTGACTGGGTGGTTAAGTAACCGCAATCGCTCTTATGAAGAAGCCATAGCGCGTCAGAAAATGCAAATATTAGGGCAACAACAAATGGCTTCGCTGCGGGAAGATTTTGCTTCCACCCTCACCCACGACTTGCGAACCCCCCTTTTAGGAGCAATTGAAACCCTCCTCGCCTTTGAGTCAGAAAAATTTGGTCCGGTGAGTGCTAATCAGCATAAAGTTTTGCAGGTAATGAACGATCGCATCAAAATACATTAGAGTTAGTACAAACCTTGCTCGATGTTTATCGCAACGATACCCAAGGTTTACAACTGCGTTGCTCATCCATAGATTTAGTCACCATCGCAGAATCAGCAATTTCGACTGTTGTTGAATTAGCATCGACTCGCCAAGTATACATTCATCTGGGTTTTGCTGATTCTGAATTTCGTTCGCGAGCTATGGTGAATGGAGATGCTTTACAACTACAGCGCGTTTTTGTCAATTTAATTGCTAATGCAATTAATCATTCACTGCGTGGTGGTAAAGTAGAAATTGTGTTGATTGCCAGTAGCATTAGCCATACAGTGAAAATTATTGATGAAGGACAAGGAGTTACAGAGGAAGAATTACCATTATTGTTTGAAAGGTTTTATCAAGGGCATACTAACCGTCAAGCCAAAGGTGCGGGTTTAGGACTTTATTTAAGTCGGCAAATAATTGAAGCACATGGCGGTAAGATTTGGGTAGAAAGACGTAAAAGTGGTGGGGCTATCTTTGGGTTTAGTTTACCCACTTTTGTTAATAATTAAAGTATGAAACCAGAGCCACTAAAAATTTTATTAATAGAAGACGACGAACTTTTTAGATTGGGAATTTCCACGCGACTGCATCAAGAACCAGGCTTTGAAATTGTAGCTGAAGCTGAAGATGGTGAAACCGCAATTGAATTAGCTTGTCAACTACCATTAGATATAGTAATTTTAGATGTGGGATTACCCGGTATTGGCGGTGTAGAAGCTTGTCGTCAAATCAAAAAACGTCGTCCGAATTTACCAGTACTAGTTTTAACTTCCCATTCACAAAAACCTCTGATTGCTCAATTAATTGAAGCTAAAGCCAACGGTTATTGTGTAAAAGGAATCCCAGCCGAACATTTAATTTTAGCGATTCGTTCGGTAGCCTGTGGTGCTTCTTGGTGGGATAGCACTGCAACTGTAGAAATTCAAACAGCTTTTCAATCTTCTCAATCTAATTTAAATTACATAAATATATCTTCATCTGATAATAATTCACTGACTAAAAGAGAACGAGAAATATTAACGTTAGTAGTAGCAGGTAAATCAAATCAACAAATAGGAGAAAATCTGTTTATTACTCCCGGTACTGTGCGGGTTCATATTCATGCCATTTTGCAAAAGCTAGAAGTACGCGATAGAACTCAAGCTGCAATTGTTGCGATTCAAAAAGGATTGATTGATTCTAAATATATTGAAAATAATTGATATCTCAGATACTTTAAATTAGATTAATATGACATTTTCCGGTTTAATTATCATACCAAAGGCAAAAGAATCTCAAATTCAGTTCCTTTATTCGGTTGAGAAGAAAAATTTAATTTACCACCATGTCTTGCAGTCACAATGCGATAGCTGACAGCTAAACTTGTTTCCTTATCAGCCGTTTTTTCTACAGAAAAAGATTCTTTGATTTGCTGTTGCAATTCGGGAGACATTTCCGGACCATTATCTGCAATCAGAATTGATACCCAGCGAGAATCGGGTATTCCCTGTATGGTTGATTCTTGGGAAATAACTTGTGTCACTATTTCAATAGTGGGTTTTGGCGAAGCGTTGTGAGATGATTCTATTTCAAATTGCTGTCTAACTGCTTCATCAAGTAAAATATCTACTGACCTACTTAATATGTTCATAAATACTTGATTTAACTGTCCTGCAAAGCAATAAACAGGAGGGAGATGACCAAATTTTTTAACAATGTTAATTTCTTCTTTTAAACGGCTACCAATTAACAATATAGTACTATCTAAATTAGCGTGTAAATCTATCGGTTTTGGATAAATAGTATCAATATGACAGAAGTTTTGTAATCCAATAACTAGTTTTTTTAATCTTTCTGCACCAGCCCGGATACTAGTAAGTGCTTGTGATAAATCGGATTCTAAAAAATCAAATTCAATATCTTGCTTTAAATGCAATACATCTTTTGGAGTATCGATTGTATTGCGATCGTAAATTTTGATCAACTTAAGTAAATCTTTGCTGTAATTAGAAACGTGAGTTACATTACCCCAAATAAAGTTTACAGGATCTAAAATTTCGTGCGCTACTCCATCTACTAAACGTCCTAAGCTAGCCATTTTATCATTTTGAATAATTTGAGCTTGGCTGCGTTCGTATCTTACCTGAGTTTCGATGCCGCGAATTTGCCAAGAAGCAATATTTAATTCCTGCATATCCAACAACCTGTACTTACCAGATGCAGTTTTCACCACTATAGGCTCTGATAAAAATTCTGGTTCTCGCCGTAATGTAAATTGCATCGCACATAAAATCGATGTAGTATCGGTTAATTCTAGAATCGGTGTGCGACCATAGCTGTACAATATACTCAGCGGTTGATGGAAAAATAAATCCTTTCCGAAAGGACGAATTAAAAACTCTAGCAACTGTCTACGGGAAATCATTCCAGCATACTTACCTTTGTTTAACAAAATTGCTCCCGGTAACAAAGGATATTTTTCAAATACTTCAGCTACTTCTTTACCAGTAAAGTTCATCTCCACTGAAAACTCGTAAAGCGGTAATTCCAGAAGTTTAGACTCCAAACCAAGGTCATCATTGCTACCCTCAATTAATAATGGGGGTGAAATTTGCGAACTAAATTCCTGTTGCATTGCAAACCTCGTTCCTAAAATATAGATAATAAACAAACATAATCGCTAATTAATTAGCATTATCATCCGTTTTAACATCTTCATCCCCTATCAGTCTCGGATCAATGAATAATCATGCTTTGCACGATGAGATATGATAATTAATAATTGATAGTTGGTAATTGATAACTGATTATGCTATCTAGTCCTCAATCTTTAAATAGCGCCATATCTCCAGGAAGTTTACGGAGAGTGCATCACATTGCTTTGAATGTCCAAGATATGCAGGCTTCTCGACATTTTTATGGCAATATCCTGGGTTTGCACGAACTTACGGGTGATCATGTACCAGCGACTTTGGTTAACTTAGTCGCAGCGGGAAAAGTTGCCAACTTCATGATTCCCGACGGTACGATATTAGATTTATTTTGGGAGCCGGATTTATCACCACCAGATCCAAATCCCGAACGTGGTTTTACACGAGCTAATCATTTAGCGTTTGATATTGCTCCCGAATTGTTTGATCATGCAGTCGAGGTACTCAGACAGCATCAAATAAAAATTGCTCAAGAACCCGTTACCCGTCCTACCGGAAGAGGAGTTTATTTTTACGATCCAGATGGGTTTATGGTTGAGATTCGCTGTAATCCACAATGAAATACTGGTAAAAATATTAATGTTTGGATGAATCAAGTATTAGCGGAAGAACCCTGAAAATTTTCAGATTATGTAAACATTAACAATGTGATTTTAGTTTGGCTTAGTTTGGGATATTAATTATTAGTTGAAATGAAACCTATTTAATTGATTTATTTACGTACAAATGCAATTAAGCGATAATGCTCAACAGTTAGATTTATTTGAGTTTTTTCAACCAATTCAACCAAACCTAGTAACTATTAAACCTAAATTTACATTTATCGATTTATTTGCTGGTATTGGTGGATTTAGAATTCCTCTTTCACAATTGGGTGGAATTTGTTTGGGTTATTCAGAAATAGATAAAGAAGCAATTAAAACTTATCAGAAAAATTTTATTTCTGAGCAGAATTCCAATGAGTTTTTTTTAGGAGATATTAATAATATAAATAAATTACCTTTTGATATAGATGTAATTACAGGAGGAGTTCCTTGTCAACCTTGGTCAATTGCAGGTAAATTAAAAGGTTTAAATGACCCCAGAGGTAAGTTATGGTTAGATGTTTTTCGAGTAGTAGAACTTAATCAACCCAAAACTTTTATTTTTGAAAATGTCAAAGGTTTAACAGAACCAAGAAATAAAAACAGTCTGAATTATATAATTAACAATTTGACAGCATTAGGTTATATAGTCAAATATCAAGTATTAAATTCCTCTGATTTTGGTTTACCTCAAGATAGAGATAGAATTTTTATTGTTGGAATTAGAAATGATTTAGAAAACTGTTGGGGTTTTACCTTTCCTAAACCTTTAAATCAGAAAATTAAACTTTATGATGTAATATCTGGCATTGAAAAGCGTGATTTTATCAAGAAAAAGTTTACTCCAAATATTTTATATAAAGGTGGTAAAATACCAGCTTCAAGAGGTAGATTTCAAGGAATAGATGAACTAAATGATTTTTTTACTTTTGCTGATATTCGAGATGGACATACTACAGTTCACTCTTGGGATTTAATTGAGACAAGTGTGAGAGAAAAACTAATTTGTCAAACTATTTTAAAAAATCGAAGAAAAAAAATCTATGGACTCAAAGATGGTAATCCTTTAAGCTTTCAGGTGTTAGATAAATTAATCCCCTATCTTAATCAAAAAGAACTTGATAGTTTGATTCAAAAAGATATTCTTCGCTTAATTGAAGATAAAGGATATGAATTCGTTAACTCGAAGATTTATTCAGGAATTGAGGGAGTATCTAAAATATTTTTACCTCATGCTGATGCAATAGCAACCTTAACAGCCACAGGTACTAGAGATTTTGTTGCAACAGTATCTTTAGAATGTCAGGAGCCAGAATTATATAAACATTCATTTATTCAAAACATTTATAAACAAAAGAAATTTAAACCTTTAACAGCCCAAGATTATGCGAAATTACAAGGATTTCCTGAATCTTTTCAAATAGCTAATAGTGAAACAACAGCAAAACATCAATTTGGTAATGCAGTTTCAGTTCCCGTTGTTTATAATTTAGCAAAAGCATTGTTAAAATTAATTTTGTGATTTTTATGCGGCTGACTGCGATTAACTCTAATACTCGAATTAAAATAAAAGGTTATTTAGAAGGGTTTATTCAAGGAATTATTGATGAATATAAAGGACGTGAAATCTTAAAACCTGATAATGCAGTTTATAATATTTATCCAGATTTTCATCTAATCGAGAACTAAAACCATTTCAAGCAGCATTAATTCCTCCAGCATTAATACGCATCAATCAATTTGAACGCGGTTTGAGTACAAGGTTAGGAAATTCTATTGAAGAATGCGCTCGTTTAATTGCTTTACAATATCATCAAAAAGCCCTTAGAGGTTACGACATTAAAGCAGATGTAAGTCTTAGAGCATTTGCAGAAATTGAACGTCAAAAAGAAAATTATGAATCATCAATTAAAACAGGACAAACTAGACCTTCCTTAGAAGAAATGATCGCAGCAGTACTCCAAGCTAGATGTTCTGATGATTTACAAACAAAAAGCGTTCGTACAGACTTGTATATTCTGGCAAAAGACGGAACAGAATACTTCTTTGAAATTAAAGCACCAAAACCCAATAAAGGACAATGCTTAGAAGTTACACAACGTTTGCTGAGATTTCATCTACTACGTGGTAAATCTCGTCCTCAAGTTAAAGCTTATTATGCTATGCCTTATAATCCTTATGGACGAACAAAAGCTGATTATAAATGGTCATATGCTAAAAATTATATGCCTTTCGATGATGCTGTAATTATTGGTTCGGAGTTTTGGGATATTATTGGAGGAGAAACTGCTTATCAAGAACTATTAGAGATTTATCTAGAAGTTGGAAATGAAAAAAGTAAACATATGCTTGACACCTTAGCTTTTGGGTTTGAATAATAATTTTGAATGAATCTTCGTTACAGCCAAGAAAACCAAGTTCGTAGGTGTAGGTTGGGTTAGACGCTTTTATAATTTAAGGTTGAATTACCGAATGTATATTGCGTCGTAACCCAACATCTTTTCTACCTTACATCTGAGGAAGGATATTTTTATTTATCTAAGATCCTGATGTTGGGTTATGACACCATAGTAAAATTTCTCGCAATAATCAAGTTTGATTTTGGTGTCTAACCCAACCTACAAAAATAAATCTTTACTAAAAAACAGCATATACACGTCCCAACAGATTATATCAAAAAAAAAATAAAAATTTTGACAACATTTTTATACAGTCAATCAAACAACGTAATTCCGTTAATTAAATGACAAGATTCGCATTATTGATGATATCATTCTCAATTTATAAAATTTTTGTAATTTTTTATCACAATATATAGAGTCAAACTCATGAATTAAATTTTAAAATATTGAGTTCTGTTAAGCAAAAAAATAATTGATACTAAAATTAAATATTTAAAGCCGTATTTAAACCCTTGAATAGATTGTAGATTGTAGGTTGAGTTAGACGCTTTCATTATTTGGGGTTTTAATTAAAAATCTATATAGCGTCGTAACCCAACATCTGTTCTTATATCCACAACTTGGATGTTGGGTTACGAAACCATTAATAAAGATACTCGTTACAAACAATATTGATTTTGGTGTCTAACCCAACCTACAAACTAAACTGCACCCGAAGGTGAACGCCTATCAACATCAAGAAAAATACGAAGACAATTTTTTCAGTGGTAAAAGTAATTTATATGGCAATAAAAATCGAAAAGCCGTATTTATATTGAGAAAAATCCGGTGTTATATAATTCGGGTTGGTAAAAATTGCAGCAAATAGTGGGTTGTTATCCACCATTAAAGAAAGAAAGAAAGAAAGAAAGAAAAATAAATAAACCTTGAGCTAATTCCAGATCATCTCGATATCGGGTTATGATCATATATTGTCAGCTTGCAATCTGCATCCTTCATCCATGACTGCATCTAAAAACCAGAGTACAACTATCACCGACCATCGCACGGTGGATATTAGTAAGCTGAGTCAAATGTACCAGCATTATATTGAAACTAAGGAAAAACATCCTCATGCGGTGCTGTTTTATCGAGTAGGCGATTTTTTTGAATGCTATTTTGCAGATGCTGTCACTTTAGCCACTGAATTAGAACTTGTCCTAACCAGTAAACAAGCTGGTGCTGATGTGGGAAGAGTGGCGATGAGTGGTGTTCCTCATCATTCTTGGGAACGTCATGCGACTGGATTAGTAGAAAAGGGTTATGCTGTAGTAATTTGCGACCAGGTGGAAGATGCTTCCCAGGTTACTGCTGGTCGATTGGTGAAAAGAGAAATTACCCGAATTCTGACTCCCGGTACTCTCCTTGAAGATGGAATGCTCAAAGCTAATCGTAATAATTATCTAGCCGCTGTGGTAATTGCCGGAGATAATTGGGGTTTGGCTTATGCTGATATTTCTACGGGAGAATTTCTCACTACTCAAACAACTAATTTGGAGCATCTCACTCAAGAGTTGATGCGGTTGCAGCCGAGTGAAGTCTTATTTCCGATTAATGCTCCTGATTTGGGTGCTTTATTAAGACCCGGTGAAAAGTCTAACAGTTTACCCGAATGCTTACCAACAACATTTTGTTATGCTTTGCGATCGCAAGTTCCATTTTCTCAAGCGGAAGCGAGAAGCCGGTTATTAGAAAAGTTCAAACTGCGTTCTTTGGAAGGACTTGGTTGTGACCATCTGCCTTTAGCTGTTCGTGCTGCTGGTGGTTTGTTGGAATATCTAGAGGAAACACAAAAGGAAAATCAAATACCTTTACAACCTCTACGGACTTATACTTTTAATGATTTTTTAGTTGTAGATTATCAAACTAGACGCAACCTAGAAATTACTCAGACGATTCGCGATGGAACTTATCACGGTTCTTTGTTATGGGCAATGAATCGGACGACTACAGCAATGGGTGGACGTGCTTTACGACGATGGTTGTTACAACCGTTATTGGATATTAAAGGAATTAATTCTAGACAAGATACTATACAAGAGTTGATCGAAAATACTACCTTACGTCAAGATTTGCGGGGGTTGTTACGACAAATTTACGATTTGGAAAGGTTGAGTGGACGTGCTGGTTCTGGAACTGCTAATGCTAGGGATTTATCTGCTTTGGCGGATTCTTTATCAAAGTTACCGCAGTTAGGTTATTTGGTTGAGGATGCTCGTTCTCCTTTTTGAAAGCTTTACAAAAAGTTCCTCCAAATATGGAAGAATTAGCAGCCAAGATACAGACACATATTGTTGAATCTCCACCAATACAAATCAAGGAAGGTGGTTTAATTCGTGCTGGGGTAAATTCTCTACTTGATGAAAGACGTAGTTTAGTAGAAGAGGACCAAAAATGGATTGCTAATTTAGAAATTGATGAAAGGGAAAGAACGGGAATTCCCAAATTAAAGGTAGGTTTTAACAAGACATTTGGTTATTATCTGAGTGTTTCTCGCGCTCAAGCTGAACAAGTCCCCGATAATTATATTCGCAAGCAGACTTTAACTAATGAAGAACGTTATATTACTCCGGAATTGAAGGAAAGGGAAGCCAGAATTCTCACCGCCAGAGATGATTTAAATCAGTTGGAATATGACATTTTAGTAGCGTTACGGGAAGAAGTTGGCTCTCAAGCCGAAGTGATTCGCAATATTTCCCGTGCTGTAGCCGCAGCAGATGTATTATGCGGTTTAGCTGAATTAGCGGTGTTTCAAGGTTACTGTCGTCCCCAAATGCTCGAAGGACGAAAAATATCTGTGATCGATGGACGACATCCAGTGGTGGAACAGTCTTTACCAAGTGGTTTTTTTGTACCGAATTCCACTTTTTTAGGTAGGGAAGAGAACCAAGACACAAATTCTTCTCCTGATTTAATTATCCTTACTGGTCCAAACGCTAGCGGTAAAAGTTGTTATTTACGTCAGGTGGGATTAATTCAGTTAATGGCGCAAATTGGTAGCTTTGTTCCTGCAACTTCCGCGACTTTAGGAGTTTGCGATCGCGTTTTTACCCGTGTAGGTGCTGTGGATGATTTAGCTACCGGACAATCGACTTTTATGGTGGAAATGAATGAGACGGCTAATATTCTCAATCATGCAACTTCAAGGTCTTTAGTATTATTAGATGAAATTGGCCGAGGTACGGCAACTTTTGACGGTTTATCTATCGCATGGGCTGTGGGAGAATATATTGCTACGGAACTTTTAGCTAGAACAATTTTTGCTACCCATTATCACGAATTAAATGAATTATCATCGCTGTTAAATAACGTTGCTAATTATCAAGTCACGGTGAAAGAAATGCCCGACCAAATTATCTTTTTACATCAAGTTCAACCAGGTGGTGCTGATAAATCCTACGGTATTGAAGCGGGAAGATTAGCTGGTTTACCAGCAAAGGTAATAACGCGAGCCAAACAAGTTATGGCACAAATTGAACAACATAGTAAAATCGCTATCGGTTTGAAATCCCTCGATTAATCTGGTTAAGAAATAGGAAACAAGCAAAAATCAAAACACTTTTGAGTTTTCGTTTTTAAATTTTACTTTATTCCCTTTCCCTTTCTTGCTTACAGATACTGTGCTAAAGTTTTAATCAGGGTTGTTTTTGGTACTGCACCAACAACCGTATCGACTTGCCTACCGCCTTTAAATACTATTAATGTCGGAATACTGCGAATACCGTAATGACTGGCAACAGTGGGATATTGATCTGTGTTTAATTTCACCACTTTTACTTGTCCCTCATATTCTCCTGCTACTTCATCTACCACTGGACCAACCATCCGACAAGGACCACACCAAGGTGCCCAAAAGTCTACTAGTACCGGAATCTGGCTTTCGAGGACTTCTTGCTTGAACGTGGCTTCTGTCACATTCGTAATCGTGTCCATTACTGTCCTCCCTATTAATCATATTTCTATAATTCGATAAAATCGAATAATTAAACTATAGACCTTTTTAAGATAAGCTGCAACAATGAGATTTCTTTATCATCCAGAGCGAAAGAATATATATTTAGCGGGGGTGCTTTATGCATTAGGAGACCCAATAAGGTTAGAGATTGTCAGACAGTTAGCGGTGAAAAAAGAGCAATGCTGTAGTGACTTTAATTTTGCGATCGCCAAATCAACGATGTCGAATCATTTTAAGATTTTGCGCTCTTCGGGGGTAGTGTTGACAAGGAAAGAAGGAACCCAGCATATAAATACATTGCGAAAGGAAGATTTAGAAGAATTATTTCCAGGATTATTAGCAGCGGTGTTGAATTCGGCGCAACCATTTATAATTCCGCAAAAAGAAGTAGTTGAGCAAACGGTTTGATTAATTCCTTTTGGTTGTGCCGATTGCATTGGTAAAATCGCTGGTTGCTAAGAGCGTGTTTATAAATAAAAAATAAAATTTTTGTAGGGTGTGTTAGATGCACAACTATGTTCTGCTAAAACATATAATTTGAATACATCTAACGCACCAAAAGTTGTTGGTGCGTTACGGCAAATTTTCACCTACTCTTTTTCCGATCGAATCCCAGAAGCCTTAACACACCAAAATTTCCATTTATTTTATAAACACCCTCTAATTTTGCTCCATTAAAATTAGCGTTTGTTAAATCTTTTAAAAGAGTAATGACAGTAAATTGCGATCGCGATAATTTAAATCAGATAAATTCATGTCTAAAATTGAAAAATATATTTATTTCAATAAAATTATCTTGACAACAGGAACGGGTTTCTTCCTATTATTACCATTAATATTTTATAGTTGGTGGTGTTTTTCGCGTCCATCTCAAACTAGTAGCTTGATACCCTGCAAGCTGTTGCTGGTAAAGATATTTTAATTATTGATGGTAAAGCTGTAAATGCCCAACTAGAAGATAAACCTGATCCACGAGTTGCCGTTGCGATCGACAAACCAGGAAACACGCTGTGGGTAATTGTGGTAGATGGGAAACAGCCAGTTTATAGTCAAGGGTAACTGTTCAAGAATTAACTAATATTGCCAGCAAATTAGGAGCCTATGCGAGAGCGTCCAGTTGCTAACCATTTGGGTTTTTACGCAGATAAATTGTAAAGTGCCATGCTTGGGATTTTGAATTCATTAAATGATTATTACAAAGCACTAGTAAGTGCTGCGATGACTTATAACTAATAGTTACACTAGTTGATATTAAAACTAATTACATATTAAGGAGTAGTTAAATGGTTAATGAGCGGGACTATACATTAATAATTGATAAAAGTGGTAGTATGTCCACTCCTGACCAAGCTGGTGGTAGAAGTCGATGGCAGACAATGCAGGAATCTACCCTTGCTTTAGCGAGAAAGTGCGAGCAGTTTGATCCGGATGGAATGACAGTTTATCTATTTTCTGGTAAATTCAAACGTTACGATGATGTGACATCAGATAAAATCGCGCAGATATTCATGGAAAATGATCCTGCGGGGACTACAAATTTAGCAGCAGTACTCAAAGACGCAACTGATAATTATTTTAAGCGTAAAGCCGCAGGTCAAACTAAACCCAACGGAGAAACCATTTTAGTTGTAACTGATGGTGAACCTGATGATAGAAAAGCGGTTTTTGAAGTAATTATCAATGCTTCTCGTCAGATGGAAAAAGATGAGGAATTAGCAATATCTATTGTTCAAGTTGGTTCAGATGCTCAAGCAAGCAAATTTCTCAAAGCCTTAGATGACCAAATGGAATCAATTGGTGCAAAATTTGATATTTGCGATACCGTAACTTTGGATGATATGGAAGATATGACTCTTGCGGAAATATTAACGAATGCAATTACTGATTAAGTTAGTTAATAGATTAATAAACTAATCAACTAATCAACTAATAAATTAATCATAGGAGAATTAATCGATGTTAGAAAATCGCGATTATACTTTAATTATTGATAAAAGCGGTAGTATGGCAACTCCTGACCAAAAAGGTGGTAGAACAAGATGGGTAGCAGCAGAAGAGTCAACTTTTGCTTTAGCAACTAAATGCGAAGAGTTCGATCCGGATGGCATTACTGTATATACATTTTCCGGTAGATTCAAAAGATATGAGAATGTGACATCTGCGAAAGTGATGCAAATTTTTAAAGAAAACGATCCTTCGGGAACAACAGATTTGGCTTCAGTATTAAAACATTCTACCGATAATTATTTTCAGCGCAAAGCAGCAGGTGAAACTAAACCAAATGGTGAGACAATTTTAGTAATTACCGATGGTGAACCTGATGACCGTAAAGCGGTGATGAAGACGATTATTGAAGCTTCTCGTCGGATGGATAGGGATGAAGAATTAGCAATTTCCTTTATTCAAGTTGGTAAGGATGCCCAAGCTACTCGCTTTCTCAAAGTATTGGATGATGAATTGCAAAGTGCTGGAGCCAAGTTTGATATCTGTGACACAATTACAATGGATGATATGGAAGATTATAGTCTTTCAGAAGTATTGCTCAATGCAATTGTTGATTAGTTATTCCCATTAATTTAATCGCAATCAAACAAATGGATTCCATTGATAAGTTATTATCCGAACTCAAAGCTGAATATCAGAAACCAGCTAATTATCCATCAAAAAGAACTGAGGAAGTTGAGAAACTAAAATTAGACTCATCTCCTCTAGATTCTTCTTTGTTCACATCTCCATCAGCAAAAAAAGATGTCATAGATAATGTTTTATCTCAAGTAAAGCAAGATTTTGAGCAGAAACAATTATTAGAAGAACAACAAAAACAGCAACAACTTGAAGAGGAACGAATTAGACAGGAAAAACTAAAAGTAAAAGAGTTAGAAGGGTTAAAAAAACAAGCTCAAGAATGGTTAAATAAATTAGAACCATTATCCCCCGAAGGACTTTGGTTTGAAGGTTTTGCTAAAAGTTATAATTCACAACTAGAAGCAGCGATTGAATATTTACAAGCTGAGTAATAGATTTATTCATATTTATCAAATATCAAATATCATCAACTATTGATTTTGATTTATTTGATGTAAATGCTTTACTCCCCATTCATGCATTGCCTGAAGAATTGGTTGTAAACTTTCTCCTAAAGGTGTAAGGGAATATTCGACTTTTGGGGGAATTTCTGCATAAACTTTGCGATGTACTATTCCATGTTCTTCCATTTCTCTTAATTGCTGAGTCAGCATTTTTTGAGTAATTCCGAGTAAAGCACGCTGTAATTCTCCAAAACGTTTTACTCCTGAAAGTAATTCTCTAATAATCAATACTTTCCAACGTCCCCCAATTAATTTAAGCGTAGTTTCTACTTCACAACTAACCATTTTTTTGTGGTTTTCTGCTTTAGTTTTCATCGTTGATTTTTAGTTTGTGTTTTTTTATAAACAAATCAAAAATGTTATGCAATCAATAAAAAATAGGCGCATTCTAAATAAAATTATTAAGATTATAATTAATATTTTAGTTAATATTTTAGTGAAAATATTAATTAATAAAACAAGAAAATTATATAAACGTAGTAATAAATAGATTAATCGCTTATAATATTAAATTAATTTAATCCAGAAGTGGCTTTTAAAAACTTATTAACAAGATTATTGAAAGAACTTTTTAATTGATGCTTGCGGTACCATCTTTGAAAAGCAGCTTCATAATCTTCACCTTTAGTTTGAAAAGTATTCCAACCATCCAGACCTACAAACATACCCCAAAATAATAGAATATAAAGTGACCAGTTAACACCACCACCTGTGAGCAAATCCATCGATAGTAAAAAGGTATTGATAATCGCATAATTACCGACACGCTTTTTAAATCTTCTTTGACGGTGAGCGTTAAATGCTAGTCGATGCTGTATTTCACCTTGTTTACTTACCCAATCATCTTCTGCTAATTGTAGATTTTCCGGGGAGATATCCAACTCAGCAGCGATTTCCAACAGTACCTCGTAAGAAAACTCCTTTTCATCCCCCGCTTGACGTGCGATTGCTAACTGCAAAATCTGCTGTACGTCTTCTTGGCTATAACAACGATTAATTTTATCTCCCGAATTCGCCATAATACTAGTCTCTTCTATTACTTTTAATAGAGAATTTCTTTCTCCAGCATCAAGTACTGGTATTATCTCTAGGGTAACAAATCCATCAGGTTAAAGGTTAAAGGTTAAAGGTCAAAGTTTAGAGTTTTTAATTTATAATTTACAATTACCTGATTTTTCCATCTCTAAGTTGGACTTTATAAAATAATTATTAAACCTCACATATCTTAGTTTTAGTCCACTTTTAGAGGATGGGAGCTTTTAGCCAGGGAATTTATTCTCTGATTTATAATGCATTCATGCGTTTAATTTTTGATAAACACGCTCTAAGTATTCGGAACTGAAATTGTAGTATCCAGGGATTCTTTGGGGAAAAATCGCTGAGAAATCCAGTAGGTAAAAATGTGAGAAAGTAAACCTAAAGGGCCAGCAAATAAACAAAGAGCAAGGGAGTGGAAAGTCCAAATACCTGTTTTGACTCCTGCTAAATAAATATAACGTCCGACGAATAAATCCATCACTAAAAAATGAATCCAACCAGTTGCGGCAGCGGTTTCGGAAGCAAAAAAGCGAGCAATATCTGCTAGTTGAGGATTAGATAAAGCTTGAGCATTTTCGGGTGTAATGCTGCTGATAAACAAGTATAAATATAGTCCAGCTAATGGTACAAATGGAATATAGGACTGCATAATGTTTTGAGTTACTTTCCACTTCGGTAGGAAAATCATCAATACCCAAAAAGGTAGAACGTAAAGATTAGCAATATTAAATAATGCACTAATAGACATCACAAACTCCAATATTAACTACTTAGTTTAATTTCAATAAAATCAGTATATCTCTATTGAGTATATTTTTCTGTTGTTTTGACTGATTTACTTCATAGATTTAATTTTTATAAAACAATTTTTTCCCACAAAGATGCTGATTAATTTAATATTGTTATGATATCTTTTTTTTTACGCAGCAAATTCTGCAATAATACACCTCTAACCTTTAACCAAAAAAAAAGGAGCAACGTCTTTTGGCAACTATAAAATGTAGAGATACAACTTTTTCTAATATACAAGCAATTCTATTTGACAAAAATGGGACTTTAGAAGATTCAGAAAAAGATTTACGTAACCTTGCTCAAAAAGCAGCAAGAATTATAGACGCTCAAATACCTGGGATTGGAGAACCTTTATTAATGGCATTTGGGGTTAATGGTGATATTTTAGATGCTGCGGGTTTAATGGCTGTAGCAAGTCGTCAGGAAACCGAAATTGCGACAGCAGCTTATATTGCCGAAACCGGAAGAAGTTGGATTGAATCCTTAGAAATAGCTCGTAAAAGTTTAGATGAAGCAGATACATATCTGGGTAATTCTGCTGCTCCATTATTTCCAGGTAGTCTGGAAATTTTACAGAAACTTTCACAAGCGGGATTAAAATTGGGTATTCTTTCAGCAGCAACAACCGCAGAAGTAAATAATTTTGTAGCATTTCATCAACTTGGTGAATATATAAACTTAAAAATGGGAGTAGATGGTAATATTTTTAAACCAGAACCAGCTTTATTTTTGCAAGCTTGTGAAAAATTGGGAGTAGAAGCAAGTTCAACATTAATGGTAGGAGATTCCGTTGGTGATATGCAAATGGCACGCAATGCTCAAGCGGCTGGTTGTATTGGTATTACTTGGATTGGGCGTTTAGAGAATGTTCGAGGTGCGGATGTAGTAATTAATAATTTAGATGAAATTCAAGTTGATTAATTACCTACTACTCAGCACAGAGAAGTCGGGTTTCTCAAAGAAACCCGACTTCTGAGTCTACAAATCTACTGAAAAACACAGAAAATAACTTCCTAACGTTGTACAACAACTGTAGTTCCAACTGATGCCCAATTGAATAGTTTTTTGGCTTGATTAGGTGCTAAATTCACACAACCATGACTAACTGGTGTACCAAAATTATTATGCCAGTATGCGCCATGAATTCCATAACCACCTTGATAATACATAGTGTGGGGAACATCAGGAATATCGTAATCATCACCTTTCATGCGAGTTTTATTCAATTTTGTATAGATATTAAATACACCAATTGGCGTAGGAGTTGTTCTTTTCCCTGTAGAAACAATAACCCCAAAAACAGCTTTATTTCCTTGCCAAGCAATTAATCTTTGTTCTGACAAATCTACTTGAATCCAACGTTTATTGGATTTCTTCAACTGACTAACTTTTTGACTTATTCGCTGCATATTATTTCCTAAAGCTTTATTTGTCGGAAAGCTGACAACAGTAGCTGACAATAATATAGCAGTGGCAAAAGTTTTAAAATAGCGAATATACTGAGTTGAATTTAGTTTTTTCATGGTAAATATTCTCAAATGTGAGTGTTTTTTGTTTATTCTCTTTTCTATTTGTATTTCATCGCTTATTGTTGTTATCAGCTATGAACGTCTCTATTTTTATCTTACTTTATCTTTTGAAGTAGAGTTTCTGTCTGTTGAGTTATTAAATCCCAATCTTCAGATATAATTAGATGTTTAGGGAATAACTCACTACTTAATCCAATTGCGATCGCACCTGAAGAGATAAATTCTGCTGCATTTTCTAAAGTCACTCCCCCAGTGGGAATCAAGGGAATTTGCTTTAAGGGAGCTTGTAAACTCTTGATATATTCAACACCACCTACTGCTTGTATCGGAAATACTTTGACGCAGGTTGCTCCTAAACTCCAAGCTGTCACAATTTCTGTTGGAGTCAGCGCTCCGGGTATAATTGGTATATTTAAACTCACAGCCGCTGAAATTATTTCTGGGTCAATATGAGGAGTAAACAAGAATTGCGACCCTGCTTGTACAGCTTGCTGCATTTGTTGTAAGTTTAACAGTGTACCTGCGCCAATAATACAATCAGGCATTTCTCTACGTAATTCTGCGACTAAGTCTGCCGCTCCTGGAGTGTTCCAAGTTACCTCAATCAGTTTTATTCCCCCAAATCCAACGGCTAAAGCCATTTGTCGAGCTAAATCTGTTTTATTGGCACGAATTACGGCAATAACGCGATGTTTTTTTAAAAGTGTTAACCAAGAAGTTGGGCATGGAAAATTGACCATTGGGCATTGGGAATTCAATATTGAAAATTTTTATGCAAATGTTTTATTGAAATGTTTTATTTCAAGTTATTTTTGATTTCTTTCGATTACATAAATTATTTTTATCGTAGCAACTTAATTTTTAAGCTCATTCACTATTAACCTCAATTAATTATTTTTTGATTAAATAAAAAGCCTGGAATTATTAATATTAACTCCTGTTTTATTTTCTGCTATTACGGACAAATCAAGCAAAAATTTTATGTTTTTTTTGGATTGAGTATATAATTTGTATCGCTAATATGATAAAAGCTAAATAAATAAAGGTAATTAGTCAACATGAATTACAAAGGATTTTTGCAAAAAGCTTTATAACATCGGTTGTTGCAGCAACAGTTATTATCGGTGGCAGTAATTTAATCCAAACTTCTGCTCAAACCCCAACTAACTCAAAATCCCCACAAATTAAACCTACCTTTACCTTAAAAGGACATATATGGGATATCGAAGCTTTGGCTTTTAGCCCCGACGGACAAACTTTAATTAGTGGTAGTTACGACCATACTGTAAAGATGTGGAACCTGACAAATGGTAGACTGATTACTACCCTTGACGGACACAAAGATGGAGTCAACGACGTTGTTATCAGTGCCGACGGACAGCTATTTTTTACTGGGGGAGGAACAGCACAAACCAATACCGATAAAGTAATTAAAGTATGGAGCATGAAAACCAGAAAACTGCTTCGTACCCTCAAAGGACATTCTCAAGGTGTGACTTCCTTAGCAATAACTGCTGACGGTAAAACTCTTGTCAGCGGTAGTTACGACAACACAATTAAAATGTGGAATCCGCAAACAGGTACATTAATTCGCACTTTAACTGGACATAATAGTCCGGTACGTTCAGTAGCAATTAGTCCCGACGGTAAAACTCTAGCTAGCGGTGGAGGTTCCCTCAAAAGTGATTCTGACAAAACACTTAAATTATGGAATCTGGAAACGGGAAAACTAATTAGTACTATAGAGGGGAACACCAACCTGATTAGTTTTATCGGCTTTACTCGCGACGGTAAATATCTAGTTAATGCCACAGACCCAAAAATCAACGTTTGGGATTTGAATACAGGTAAATTAGTTAATACTTTTAGTGTATCAGATATTGAAGGCATTACCTCTGTAACTTTAGGAAACGATAGCAAAACCGTTGTGACTACAACATTAGATGGTGCAGTCAAAATGTGGGATTTAAGTACCGGAAAAGCGATTAATACTTTCCAGGAAGCAGCAAATAATCCTCAAAATTACGACCAACTGTATCCTACCAGCACCGCATTTAGTCCCGACGGTAAAACCATTGCCATCGGAAAAGGAGGTGGAGCTTACAATTCAACATTCCCAATCAGCATTAACAAAATGCCTTGAGCAGGTTAAAGGTTAAAGGTTAAAGGTTAAAGGTTAAAGGTTAAAGGTTAAAGGTTAAAGGTTAAAGGTTAAAGGTTAAAGGTTAAAGGTTAAAAGGTTAAAGGTTAACTGTCAACTGTCAATTGTCAACTGTCCACTGTCAACTGTCAACTGTCAACTGTTTACTTTTCATACTGTCGTAA
>JAAUSO010000294.1 GCA_012033205.1 Richelia sp. SL_2_1
GTTAGGAGTTGGAGTTAGGAGTTAGGAGTTAGGAGTTAGGAGTTAGGAGTTAGGAGTTAGGAGTTAGGAGTTAGGAGTTAGGAGTTAGGGTAGTAAGCATATTAATAGATTATTGTTCACTGTCAACTGTCAACTCTTCGCGGCTGCACGAACAATTCGATTAGCATCGCCAGTTAAAGCTGCACGAATTTCAGAGGGAGTGTGGGGATTTTTGGCGATGGCGTATCTCTCTAACCAAGATGAGGAATGAATATTCTCTGCTAATATTTTCTTTGGTGTTGAAGGATTTAGAAAAATGAGTAAGCGGGTGAATGTGGGAGTTGTGGAGGTTACACAATCTGCTAACACTTGAGTTATTCTCTGGGGAAAGCGATTTATTAAAGCTTTGATTGCTGCTTGTTTAATTTGATTATCTGAGTTTCCTAAAATTGCTAATTGTTCGAGAATATTTAAAGATGTTTTGGGATGAGAAGCAACTGCGATCGCAATTGTATCGCAATTATCTAGTGCTAATAATTCTAGTAAGCTACTGGGAGTATTGGGATTTTCTGCTACACCTAGACGCACCATACTAATCTTATCTTCTGCAAGTTGTTTAAGCAGATGTTTATCTGTGTTGGGATGACGTGCAACCCCTTGACGAATGACTACCCATTGACTGTGAGAAAGAGTATTAAGAATATCTGGAGATAAATTTTGATTTTTGAGAGTTTCAAGCTGTTCCAAAACGCTTGCAGGAGCATAAGGATTATTTATCGCTGCTTCTCGAACTGTTCGATGTTTATCTTGAATCAATTGTACAAGGGTTGTGAGGGGAGTTTTGAGATTTTTGGCGACTATAGTACGAACTTCCCAACGATGATGTTTGGCTAATTCTGCGAGTGTTGTGCTAGAAGCGTTGCAATGACGTGCGACAGCAGCGCAAATTTTTAAATCGGAAGTTTGTGCTAAACATTGTAAAGTGCTATCGGGGGTTTTGGAGTTGCCAGAAAGGTTAGTTAGTGCGGTTTCCAGAATCAAATTGTTTTCTTTTTCGACGAGTTTTTCTAAAACATGAATAGGAGTATTGGGGTGTTGTGCAACTCTTTGACGGGTATCGTAATTAGTACTATCTGCCATCGCTGTTAATAAATTCGGGTCGTAAACGGCGTATACTGGCATAATTGGAATACCTTGAGCGCGTGCCGTATTTATATAATCGTATATTGTATTTTTTTGTAGATTGGGAGGAATTTGTGCCGGATTATTCGGATGAACTGCGACAATTTTACTTATCCAAACATCGTTATCTGTTGCCAATTTTTCTAATGCTGCGACAGTGGAATTAAGATTGAGCGCTACAGCTTTACGTACCATGACATCTTCATCTTTGGCTAACTCGAATAATACATCCCCAGGAGTGCTAGAGTGAGCGGCAATAGCCAAACGAATCCGCATCCATTGACTGGTGGAAAGTTGTCTGAGAATTTCTTCAGAAATCAGCGGATTTTCGGTTAGTTCTAATTGGATTTGAAACTGTTGGTGTAAACTCAGGGGTGTGCGGGGATGATAAGCAACTGCTTCCCGTACTGTATCGCTAATATCTCCCATTAATTGTTCCACAATATCTACGGGAGTATGGGGATTTTGAGCAACCATTGCCCGTACTTTACTATAACTATCCGTCGCTAATTTTGCTAAAATCTGCTCGTTGGTGTTGAAATCTTCAGCAATATATAAACGAACTTCAGCGTCAAGGGTTTCTAACAGATATTCGGGTACAGCACCAATCGACCATAAATAAATCGAAGATTGACGTTCCCGTGGTAAATTAGTAGTTTGCATTGCCATAATTGCAGCTTCATCCCATCCCTGCTGCATTTCTCCCGCTAAAGTTACGTGTAACTGTGCAGCTTCAGCCACTTCTGTATTTTCTACCTGAGTTAATGACAGTAAAGCTGTTGAAGGCGTTTTGGGATGCATGGCGATCGCTAATAACACTTCTACATCATGATGACTGGTTGCTAATTCCAAAAACTGAGGTGATATGCAATCGAGCTTTAACAAAGCTTGTAAACTAATCAAGGGAATTTCCAGGATGAAATTGGGATTTTCTAATAATAATAAAGAAAACACCGGATTCTCTAACAACTGCTGGGGGAATTCCGCTGCTAATTTAAATAAAATTTCTGTTGGTGTATTAGGATTACTAGCTACATTTTCTCGAATCATATCATCAGAACTACTACTTAAATCAAACAATAAATCGGGAGCCGCATTGGCATTTTTGGCTACAATTCGTGCTAATTCGATATCAATTTTAGCTAGTTCTTGTAATCGTAATGATGAAGTTTTCTCGCTCGCTGCTTGTTGCCGAAGTTTAGATAAATTCGGTTTTGGAGAACGATTAGCCATAGCTAATAATTAGTTAGTTAGTTAGTTAGTTAATTAATTAAGTAATTAATTCTACAGAGTTGAATGTAGAATTTTTTTAAATTAGATATTAAGTAATTAGGTCAAATTAAATATAAAACCTCATCCTGCCGTACTGCTCCCTCTCCTTAATAAGGAGAGGGATTGAGGGTGAGGTTCTTATTTTATATTTAATTACGCCTACCTACTTACACAATTTTTTCTTAAGTTTACGTTATTAGTCAATAGTAAATTTTACTTTTATAATTTACTAATAAAAAGTTAATAAAAGTCATCTAAACAACATATTCATCACTAAGAATTATCTAAATCTTCTCTTTTATTCAGTTTGCTTTCAGTAGCGATACCAACTAAATTAATTGTAAAAATGGCTATACCTTTACAAATTAATGCTAAATATCGATACTTCAATTTTGACATCCCTAATTACAGATTCAACGAATATTGTAAAATTTAATCACTAAAATCACAGGGATGTGTATAATTACTCGTTTTACCCTGAAAGATTATTTAAAAAAACCCTTCTAGACGCTCTTAGCGCAGAGGAAAGAGATTTTATAGAGAAAGCCAATTTTAGAGCGGGAAGCGAGTAATAACTCGTTTCACCAGCTTTATCCAAAAAACAAGTTGAATTTGTATCGCTTTAAGCAAAAGTATGGTACTAATGAACTAAAATAAATTTGTGATATTTGTACAGGTATAGTTAATGATTTCCACTGTTTCAAATATGTTTAATTATGGGGTAGCACCAAAGCCTTTTTTGAAATGGGCTGGAGGAAAAACTCAGTTAATCAAACAAATAAGTAAATTTTTGCCTTTGGGGTTAAATAACGGTTCAATAAAAAAATATGTAGAACCATTTATAGGAGGTGGTGCGTTATTTTTTTGGATAGCATCTAATTATCCGGTAAAAGAGTTATTTATTTCTGATATCAATGTTGATTTAGTATTGGCATACAAAACTATTCAATGTGATATAGACGATTTAATGAAACTATTATTAGATATTGAAAATAAATATTTATCATTAAATAATCATCAAAGGGCTGAATATTTTTATCAAGTGAGAAATGATTTTAATCAGCAAAGAAACCAGATGAATTTAATTGATTATAATTCAGATTGGGTAGAAAGGACAGCGCAAATGATATTTTTAAATAAAACTTGTTTTAACGGCTTATTTAGAGTTAATTCCAAAGGAGAATTTAACGTTCCTGTAGGAAAATACAAAAAGCCATCGATATGTAATCAACAGACGTTAAAAACAGTAAATAAAATTCTGCAAAGAACAGAAATTATCCAAGGAGACTTTAGTAAATGCGAAATATTTATTGATGAAAATACTTTAGTATATTTTGATCCACCTTATAGACCGATTAGTAACACATCTAATTTTACTGCTTATTCGCATCAAATTTTTGATGATTCCGAACAATTAAGATTACATAATTATTTTCAAAAACTAGATAAAAAAGGAGCATTGCTGATGCTGAGTAACTCTGACCCAAAAAATTATAATATAGAAGATGATTTTTTTGAACAGCTTTATAATGGTTATCGAATAGAAAGAGTCAAAGCATCCCGCTCCATAAATAGTAATTCAGCAAAACGCAATCCTATCAATGAACTGTTGATTATGAATTATTAGATAGAAATACATCTATCATGAAATTTAATTATTTATTTCAAAAATATTTCAACTGTGCTGATGAATCAGAAGTTTTTCAATATTTTCAAAATACATTAACAAATTCCATAACTGGATGGGATTATTTTGTTGATTGGCAAAAAGTGCTGAATAAATTTAAACAAATAGAAATTTATTTGAACGCATTAAATTATTTAATTGGTAAGGAAGATATCGAAAATGAATTTCGTTATCTTTTTATTTATTGGAGAACCGAAACCCCTGTAGAGACGGGGCGTATTGCTACGTCTGTCAAATCTAAATTCATACCCGGATTCAGCAACGCCATTTTTCTTCTCAGATATTAATTATTTTGAGATATATATTTGTGTTTATTATGATAATTTATTCGTTATGCAGCCAGAATCTTGGAAGACGTAGCAATGCTACGTCTCTACATTAGGTTACATTCGCTATCGCAATCAATTATCTAAACTGATAGCAATCGTACTGCTTCCCCAAAAGGAAACTCATCCAAGGCTAAACCACCGGGAGTCACTACCCATAACACGGGTAATTCCGGTAGTATATCCGGGAAAGTACCGTAACCATCAGTTAAATAAACACATACAGCTTGTTGTTGTCCATCCCATGTTCGAGCAACTTGATCGAAAAAAGGAACAAAAGATGTACCACCACCACCTTGAGGTTTTGGTGGCATGGAATTACCGTTGAGTTCATAAGGACCGTAAACTTCGGCATCAACATAGTAAAATTCGCATTTAATGTGGGGGTAAGCACTTAAAATACCCTGCACTTCCGATAAAAATAATCCCAGTAACTTTGTATCAATCGAGCCGCTAGTATCCAAAGCTAAATAAACGCGAATCGATTCACCTTGCAAGCTTTCGAGATACAACCTACGTCCGATAAAACGGCGGTCAAATCCAGAAAAGTCAGTAGGTGTTTGTACTAAATATCGCCAAAGGTAAGAACGCCAATCAATTTGAGCAGAATTTAAACTTTCTAATTCTCGTTCAATTGCTCCCCCAAGATTACCTTTATTTGCAGTACGGGCGACAGTAGCAGCTTGCTGCATAGCATTTTGCCAATGAGCTTCCATTGCCGCTTTTTTAGCTTGGGACATACTATCACCATTTTGAGAAGTCGAGGAACTTTCTCCTTTTCCTTGCTCCTCTCCTGCTTCTTGACTTTCTTGGTTATTACCTTCTTGTTGAGAACCACCAGCATCTTCCGGTGGATTATCGAGTAAATCAGGATTAGTTAATTGTGGTGCATTATCAGCATCTTGAAGCAGAATTTCATAAACTTCCTCAACGCTTAAATGTTCTAATTTAACATCTCTCAAAGTTCCTTTGGGTAATTCAAACCCATGAGTAGCAATCATCCCGTTAATCACGATATCAGCCGCAATATTCCATAATTGAGCATCGCGAACACTCCGACGAGGTACATGGAGCAACGCTGCGTGTAAAACTTCGTGTAGCAACACTCCATCAAGTTGTTTTGCAGGTAAAGATAATAAAAACTCAACATTATAGAAAATATCTTTACCATCAGTAGCGGCTGTCGGTAATTTTTCCGTAGGAATAAAACGAGCAAACATTGCTAGTGTTGCAAAAAACGGCGATTTTGTTTGCAAACGCAATAAAGACGCGCTAATACTTTTTTGAATATCTTCAGTCATTTTACAGTAGTAGGGAGTAGGGAGTAGGGAGTTAGGAGTTAGGAGTTAGGAGTTAGGAGTTAGGAGTTAGG